>NZ_CAAAFS010000126.1:9997-23745 GCF_900634755.1 Protofrankia symbiont of Coriaria myrtifolia | reverse complement strand
GGCAGGTCGTGATCTGGGGCGCTGGTGCCGTGACGGTCACTGCCGTCCTGACCGCCGGCTGGCCGCTGCTGACCGCGGCCCACGCCACGGACCCGCCGCGACGGTCGGCGACGATCGCGGCGTCCACTGTCGTCATCACGACCGTGGCCGGGATGGCCGTCAACGACCTGGTCGGTCTTCCCGCCGCGTTCCGCGCCCTGTGTGCGCTGGGTACGGCGGGCGCCGCGTGCTGGCTTGCGGTACAGGCCCGCGGGCTGGCCACGACCGGTGGCTTCGCCGCAAGGACCGGGACTGGGAAGGCCGAGAAGACCGACGGTGACCCTGACGGGGACGCCCTCTGCGCCCAGGACGACGTCGTCCAGGCTCTGGTGGTCGCCGCCTACGCCCTGCAGATGGGGGACAACCACCGCGCCAGCGACGCCGTCGACGGCGCGCTCCAGCGGTCCCGGGCCGCCTTGGACGCGCTGCTACGCGAACGCCAACGGGGTGACTTCGTCCGGCGGGAGCCGGTGCGGTCGTACCGGACGGTGGCGGACGTGTCCGCCGCCCGGCACTGAAACCGGCACCAGGACCGGCGCCGAGACCGGCGCTGGAAGCAGGCGGCAGCGGGCTCCCCGCCGACGGCGGGCCGCCCATCGCCGGGATCCTGGCCCGCAGCCAGGATCCCGGCGATGGGCGGCCGGTCAGCTCTCGCGTGCCGCGCCCCCGACCGTCTCCAGGTCACCCGACGTGCTCTCCTGGGGTGGCGCGACAGCCCGCGAGGCACGCCGGCGGCCGGCGCGCGCTCCTGATGAACGGGATCCGTTCGATGACGGGCCCGAGCCGTTGGCCGCGCCGTCGTGGCCGGCCGTGTCACGCACGGCATCGTCACGAGCGGCATCGTCACGAGCGGCATCGTCACGCACGGCCCTGTCACGAGCGGCCCTGCCACGAGCGGCCCTGGTGCCGGGAGCTGCGCCGCCAGGGGCCGCGGTGTCGGGAGCGGCTGGCACGGCGTCGGCCGGGGCGGCCCCGGGCGCCTGGGCATCCGGGGTGGCGGCGCCCGATGCCGCGCCGGCCGTTGCCACCGCGTCTGCCACCACCGGATCTGCCGCCGCGGTGCCTGTTGCCGCACCTGCCGCCACGGCATCCGATGTCGTGCTGCCGGTCGGTGCCGGCGCCGACACCGGCGGGTCGGCCGGCACGCCCCGCGCGGGCGCGGACGCGCCGTCCAGGTGCAGGATCACCCCACGCCCGCCGCAGTGCGTACACGGCTCGCTGTACGCCTCCAGCAGTCCCTGACCGACTCGTTTGCGGGTCATCTGCACCAGCCCGAGGCTGGTCACCTCCGCGACCTGGTGACGGGTGCGGTCCCGGCCGAGGCACTCCGTCAGGCGCCGCAGGACGAGTTCGCGGTTGCTCTCCAGCACCATGTCGATGAAGTCGATGACGATGATCCCGCCGATGTCTCTCAGCCGGAGCTGACGGACGATCTCCTCGGCGGCCTCGAGGTTGTTCTTGGTGACCGTCTCCTCGAGGTTGCCGCCCTTGCCGGTGAACTTGCCGGTGTTGACGTCGATGACCGTCATGGCCTCGGTACGGTCGATCACCAGGGAGCCGCCCGAGGGCAGCCAGACCTTGCGCTCCAGTGCCTTGGCAAGTTGCTCGTCGACCCGGTACTCGTCGAAGACGTCGACCGGGCCGGCCTGCCGGCGGACCCGGTCACGCAGGTCCGGCGCCACCATGTCGACGTAGTCCTCGATCATCGTGGCTTCTCCCGCTCCCTGCACGACCAACTCGGCGAAGTCCTCGTTGAAGATGTCCCGGAT
Organism: Protofrankia symbiont of Coriaria myrtifolia; assembly: GCF_900634755.1. Lineage (NCBI taxonomy): Bacteria > Bacillati > Actinomycetota > Actinomycetes > Frankiales > Frankiaceae > Protofrankia > Protofrankia symbiont of Coriaria myrtifolia. Next base: position 21,937 of record NZ_CAAAFS010000126.1, on the reverse strand, counting down.
CACCCTGATCACAAGGTCGGGCTCACCGTAGAGCAGCGCCGGGGCGGTGGCCTTCGTCGCCTTGCGGCAGATGTCCTCCCACTGGGCCGACAGGCGAGCGACGTCCCGGGCAAGCTCCTGCTCGCTGGCGCCCTCGGCCGCGGTCCGGACGATCACTCCCCCGTCCTCTGGAGTGATCTTCTTCAGGATCGCCTTCAGGCGGGCACGCTCGGTGTCCGGAAGCTTACGGCTGATCCCGGCGTTCTGCCCGTCCGGCACGTAGACCAGGTAGCGGCCGGGGAGACTGACCTGGCTGGTCAGCCGCGCCCCCTTGTGACCGATCGGGTCCTTGCTGACCTGGACGACGATCGACTGGCCGGACTTCAGCACTTGTTCGATCTTGCGGGGCCGGCCGTCGAGCCCGCTGGCGTCGTAGTTGACCTCACCGGCGTACAGGACGGCGTTGCGCCCCTTGCCGATGTCGACGAACGCCGCCTCCATGCTGGCGAGCACGTTCTGGACCCGGCCGAGGTAGACGTTGCCCGCGTACGACCAGGAACTGGCCCGGGTGACGAAGTGCTCGACAAGCACCCCGTCCTCAAGTACCGCGATCTGGGTGCGGTCGCCGGCGTTACGGACGATCATGCGCCGTTCGACCGCTTCCCGGCGGGCGAGGAACTCGGCCTCGGTGACGATCGGCGGACGGCGCCGACCGCTGTCCCGGCCCTCCCGCCGGCGCTGCCGCTTGGCCTCCAGCCGGGTCGAGCCGCTGACCCCGCGGACCTCGTTCGCGCCACGGACCTCGTCGTCGCGGGTCCGTCCCTCGCGCACGTGTACGACCGTCACCGGCGGGTCGTCAGGCGCACCGTCGTCGACGAGCGCGGCACCGTCCCGTCGGCGCCGACGGCGCCGTCGGCGCGAGCTGCCCGGCAGCCCTTCCTCCTCCTCGAGGGCTGCGCCGGCCGGGCCGGTCTGCCCGGACCGGGACTGCTCGGACTCGTCGGACTCCGCCGGTTCCCGGTCCGCCGCCGATCGTGGGTCGTCAGCCCCGGAGCGGCCGGAATCGGCCGTGCTGTCCAGGCCGCTTTCGTCAGAACGGCCACGCGCCCCGCTGAAGGCTGCGGTGTCCAGCTCGTCGATGTTGTCGGTCTCCTCGTCGGCGCGAGCCCGGCCGCGGCCGCGCCGGCCGCGCCGGCGCCGGCGCGTCGAAGCGCTGTCGCCGCTGTCGTCGGCCGCCGGATCCGTCTCCGTCGGCGCGTCGGCATCGGTGTATCCGGCGAGCTCCAGCTCAGGTTCGTGCTCGGGATCGTCGTCGACGCCCGAACCGGTACCGACGGCCGGCCGCGGTTCGGGCTGCGCGTACCGCCGGTCTCCACCGGTACCGGTGGACGGGCCGGCCGTGGCGGTGGACGCCCCATCGGAGCCGTTCGCGGCGTCCCCGTTCACCCTGTCGGCACCGAACGCGGAGCCGAACGAGAAGGTGTCGGCGCTGGTCGGCGAGGACTCGCGGCGGCGGCGCTGCACCAGCTCGATCGCGGCGGGCTCGGGCGCCTGGAAGGTCACCGTCGTGACCGCTCGGCCGAGGCGTGGCCGTGGCTGCGCGGCCGGGGCGATGTCGCCGGTCACCGGCGTCCGCGGTCCGTCGGTCCGCGCGGCCACGGAACCGCTAAGATCAGAACGGGAGAGATCAGATTCGGGCGCGGCCGGCCACGACCGGTCGGAACCGGTGGGCTGGACAGCCGTCACTCGCGTTGCCGACGGCTCTGTTGTCGACAACGGCGACAACTCTGCCGGCGATGGCTCAGCCGGCTCCGCCGGTGGTGTTGACGGCGCCGTCGTCGACGTGGCCGGTGTCGCTGACGCTGTCGTCGACGGCACGGCTGCCGGTTCCGGCGGATCGGTTCTCGCGGTGGCCGGCTCGCTGGCCACGTCGCTGACGGCTACCGGCTCGTCCGGTGACGACGGCGTACCGGATGACTCGGTCGTGGCAGGTGACTCGGTCGGGACCTCCGCGCTGATGTCGACGGCGGTTTCGGCCCCGTCTCCGGTCAGGACCTTGGGCGGGGGTCCGGCTGATCGTCCGGCAGCGCGCCGCCGTCTCGGTGCTGGACGAGTGGTAGGTGTCTCATCGGAGCCTGTCAAAATGTCTTCGGGCACGGGTTATGAAGCCTCTCGGGGTCCCCGGGCGCGCTGCTGTCACAGTCGCGACCGCTCAGGAACCACTGTCTCGGTCCGGCGGCGTACCACCAGCGAATCCTGCGACACCCTGCATCACGCATCGATTCGACCGACCAGCCGTTCCGCGTCGTCGCGGTCCGGCATGAGCGGATCCGCCACGGTGCCATCCGCCAGCAGCCGACCTTGCCCGAGCCGCAGCGGTTCGGGTGGTACTGGCGGCCGAAGGCCGGCGACCACACAGAGGGCGGTCAGCATGTCGTCGGGTCGTACGGCGGGCGTCGTGTGCCGCACAACCGTATCCAGTATCGCACACGTGTCGTTCTCCGCACGGCAAACCATCAAGACCACTGCCTGACGGACATCGAAGCGCCGATGTCCGTCCTTGATGACCCGCTCCACCTCGACCAGGTCACGGGCGAGCAGTGCGTCGACGGCGGCGGCCAACGCGGCGGGCGCGACACCCGGCAGCCGAACCCGCCAGCGCGACGCGTCCACCAGCTCCGCCAGTGGCGTCGCGGTCGCCAGCGCGCAGGCCACCACGTCCAGTCCGGCCGGCAGGGCCGCGTCCAGCGCCTCCCCCAGCGCCCGGGGCTGGCGATGCTCGGCCAGGGCGAGCTCGACGTACTCGGCCTCGCTGGCGGCGCCCGTGGGGGCGGCGCCCAGCCAGGAGATGCGCGGATGCGGGCTGAAGCCCGCCGAGTACGCCATCGGGACGTCCGCGCGCCGCAGGGCACGCTCGAAGGTCCGTGCGACGTCCCGGTGGGACAGAAAACGCAGCCGTCCCCGCTTGGCGAACCGCACCCGCACCCGCGCGACGACCGGTGGCGGGGGCGGGCCCTCAGGACGCCGCGGCATCGGCCGGCCTGCCGAGGTTGCCCGAGCCGCTGGGGCTGCCGGGACCGCCGGGCCGGGCCGGGCCGGTCGACACGAGCGGCAGGAGGGTCCGGCCGGTCGGGCCGATCTGGGTCTGCGTACCCATGGTCGGGCAGACCCCGCAGTCGTAGCAGGGCGTCCAGCGGCAGTCGTCCAGCTCGGCCCCGCGCAGCGCTTCCTGCCAGTCCGACCACAGCCAGTCACGGTCGAGGCCGGCGTCCAGGTGGTCCCAGGGCAGTACCTCGCGCTCGTCGCGCTCACGGGTGGTGAACCAGTCGAGGGAGATCCCCAACGGTTCCAGCTCCGCGGCGCAGGCCTTCTCCCAACGCTCGAAGGAGAAGTGCTCGCTCCATCCGTCGAACCGGCCACCGTCGCGCCATACCCGTTCGATCACCGCGCCAACCCGGCGGTCACCGCGAGCGAGCAGGCCCTCGATCATGCCCGGACGGCCGTCGTGGTAACGGAAACCGATCGATCGTCCCACCTCCCGGTCGCCGCGGATGGCGTCGCGCAGCAACCGCAGCCGGGCGTCGGTGACCTCGTGGGAGGCCTGGGCCGCCCACTGGAACGGCGTGTGCGCCTTGGGCACGAAGCCGCCGATCGACACCGTGCAGCGGATGTCGCGGTGTCCGCTGGCCCGCCGCCCGGCCCTGATCACCTCGCGGGCGAGGCCGGCGATCGCCAGCACGTCCTCGTCGGTCTCGGTGGGCAGGCCGCACATGAAGTACAGCTTCACCTGCCGCCAGCCCTGGGCGTAGGCGGTGCTGACCGTGCGGATCAGGTCCTCCTCGCTGACCATCTTGTTGATGATCCTGCGTAGCCGTTCGGAGCCGCCTTCCGGAGCGAAGGTCAGCCCGCTGCGACGGCCGTTGCGGGAGAACTCGTTGGCCAGCGTGACGTTGAACGCGTCCACCCGGGTCGAGGGCAGGCTGAGCGAGGTGTGGGTGCCCTCGTACCGGTCGGCCAGGCCCTTGGCGATCTCGCCGATCTCGCTGTGGTCGGCGCTGGACAGCGACAGCAGCCCGACCTCGGTGAACCCGGAGGCGGCCAGGCCCTGGGCGACCATCTCGCCGACGGTGTCGATGCTGCGCTCCCGGACCGGACGAGTGATCATCCCGGCCTGGCAGAAGCGGCAGCCCCGCGTACAGCCGCGGAATATCTCCACACTCATCCGTTCGTGGACGGTCTCCGCCAGCGGGACCAGCGGCGCCTTCGGATACGGCCAGGCGTCCAGGTTGCTCACGGTGTGCTTGGCCGGCCGGTCCGGCACCCCGGGACGGTTCGGGGTGACCGCGCGGATCCGGCCGTCCGGTCGGTAGTCCACGTCGTAGAAGGACGGCACGTAGACCAGCCCGCGCCGGGCCAGCCGCATGAGCAGTTCCGTCCGCCCGCCGGGGCGTACAGCGGGCTGGCCGGCGGTCCTGAAGGCACGGACTACGTCCGTGATCTCCAGGACCGCCTGCTCCCCGTCACCGAGGACGACCGCGTCGACGAACGCCGCGATCGGCTCGGGGTTGAACGCCGCGTGCCCGCCCGCGATGACGATCGGATGCCGCTCGTCCCGGTCGGCTGCGTGCAGCGGGATGCCCGCGAGGTCCAGGGCGGTCAGCAGGTTGGTGTAGCCGAGCTCTGCGGCGAAGCTCACCCCCAGCAGGTCGAAGTCACCGACCGCGCGGTGGCCGTCCACGGTGAACTGGGGGATGCCGTGCTCGCGCAGCAGTTCCTCCAGGTCCGACCAGACCGAGTAGGTGCGTTCGGCCAGGACGTCCGGCTGCTCGTTGAGGATCTCGTAGAGGATCTGGACACCCTGGTTGGGAAGGCCGACCTCGTAGGCGTCGGGATACATCAGGCACCAGCGAACCAGCGCGTCCTCCCAGGGCTTGACCTGGGAATTTCCTTCGCCGCCAAGGTAACGCACGGGTTTGCGGACCCGCGGCAGCAACGGCTCCAGGCGAGGGAACAGCGACTGTCCGGACATGTCCGCGAGCCTACGGCACACACGCCGGCCAGCACATGGTCACCGGCCGCCGACCGATCGACGGACGATCAATGGACGACCGACGGGCACGGCCGCCGGCCGGTGAGCCCGGCTGGCCGCGAGCCCGTCGGACCCGCCCTACCAGGCGACTGCACCGGCCCTACCGGGCGACTACAAGGCATAGGAGCGCTACAGGGCGTAGGGGTCCGAACGGGATCGGAGCCGGACGTTCTGCAACAGGCCGACCGCCAGCAGGTTCGCGAACATCGACGACCCTCCGTAGGACAGGAATGGCAGGGGCAGCCCCGTCACCGGCATGACCCCCAGGGTCATCCCGATGTTGACGAACATCTGGAACGCGAACCAGCACACCACCCCAGTAGAGATCATCGTCCCGAAGGTGTCGCCGGAGTCGAACGCGATCGACAACGCCCGCCACAGCACCACGCCGAGCAGCACCAGGACCCCGCCGGCGCCGAGAAAACCCAGCTCCTCCCCAGCGACCGTGAAGACGAAGTCGGTCTGCTGCTCGGGCACGAACTGGCCCTGGGTCTGCATCCCGCTGAACAGGCCGCGGCCGGTCAGGCCGCCGTTGGCGATCGCCGTCATGGCCTGGTCGACGTTGTAGCCGGTCGACGAGGTGTTCTGGTTGTCCCGGACGAACTCGGTCAGGCGCGCCTCCTGGTACGGCTTGAGCAGATGGAACTGCAGGATGGCCGCGCCGAAGAGGACCCCGCACAGGATGAGCCCGATCACCCATCGGCTCGGGGCACCGCTGACCGCGAGCATGCCGAGAATGACGAACACGAACACCATGACGGTGCCGAAGTCCGGCTGCATCATGATGAGTGCCATCGGCACGACCGCCAGCGCGAGCACCAGAATGACGTCCTGGTGGCCGGGGTTGAGCCTGATACCGGTGTCGCGGTCGTCGTGTTTCTCCCCGAGAATCATCGCCATCCCGAGGATGAGTGCCACCTTGGCGAATTCCGAGGGCTGCAGCTGGAAACCGGCCGGCAGGACGATCCAGGAGTGTGCCCCGTTTATCGTCGAGCCCACCAGCAGAACGGCGACCAGACCGAGCAGCGATCCCAGGTACACGAACGGCGCGTATGCCCGCAGAATGCGATAGTCGACGAGGGTCGCCACGCCCGCGAGTACCAGCCCGATGGCCAGGTTGAGCAGGTGGCGCTTGAGGAATATCTGTGGGTCGCCACCGCTCTCGATCTCGCGCTGCCGGGTGGCGGACCACACCAGCAGCGCCCCGAGCACCGCCAGCATGATCACGGAGATCTGCAGCGGCCAGTCCAGCCGGCGCAGCGGGGAGTGCCGGCCCGACGCCCGGTCTCGCAGCTGGCCGATCCTGCCGCGCGGTGGAACCGGGGACGAACGCAGGGCCGTCGGGCTCGTCATGAACCCTCCATCCATGATCGCCGATAGAAGAGCGGGTGACCCGGGGGCCCTCGACGTCAGCCGGAACCAGCGCTGGCGGGAGCCCCGGGGCTCGGGGGGACATCGGGTGGCCCGCGGACGGAGGCGGTCACCGCACCCGTGACGGCCGCGGGCGCGGGCGCCACGGCCGTACGGACGGCGGCCCCACTCACGGGGGTCGGGCCGGCGGCCACGGCAGCGATCCTCTGAACCGACACGTCCTGGACCGTGGTATCCGGGATGCTGGCACCCGGGATGGCCGCCGGCGCCGACGCGGTACCGGCGGCCGCACCGCCGGCGGTGCCGCTGGCAGTCGCACCGGCGGCGGCCGCACCGGGGGCGGCCGTATCGGCGGCGAACGTCCCGTCCCGCTCGAGGCGGGGCAGTTGCGACGGCGGCCTGCCGTCGGCGAGCGCCGCGGGGCGTCCGATGCCGTAGATGCTCTGGTAGATGGCCTTGACGGCCGGAGCCGCGTACTCGGCGCCGGTCCCGGAGTCCGGGACGGTCACGACGACGACGAACTGCGGGTCGTTCGCGGGCGCGAACGAGGCGAACCAGGAGGTGTCCCCGGTCCCCTCCACCTCGGCGGTACCGGTCTTGCCTGCGATCGGGATGGTGTCGTTCGGCCAGTCCGCGAACACCCCGGTCGCGGTCCCGCCGCCCTCACTGGTCACCCCGTGCAGGGCGTTGCGAATGTAGGCCAGCGAGTCGGGCGCGACCGGAAGCCTGCCGGCGACCCTGGGCTCGATGGCCCGTACGACGCGGCCGTCCGGGGCCATCACCGCCTTGGCCAGGGTGGGCTGGTACAGCGTCCCGCCGTTGGCGATGGCGGCGTAGGCGGCCGCGAGCTGCAACGGGCTGACCGACAGGTACTGGCCCTGCCCGATCGCGAACTGGACCGCCGCGCCTCCGTTGTACAGGTAGCCGTCGACGCACGCCTCGGCGGCGTAGCGGCGGAACCGCTCGGCCTTGGCCGGGTCGGTGACCTCCGGGTAGCCGTTGCGGGCCCGGCGGCAGTAGGAGTCCTTCAGCTCCTCCCAGATCTCCTTCGCGCCGGCCCGGTCGACGACCGACCCGGCTGTCTCGCCCGGCAGGTCGATGCCGGTGCGGCTGCCGAACCCCAGGGCGCGGGCCATCCTGACGAAGTACTCGTTGGGATCCCGGTATGGTCCGCGCCCGTTGCGCAGCCCGCCGTCGGCCAGCCATGCCTCGTAGGCGAACTGGTCGAAGATGACGTCGCAGGAGATGACCAGGGCCTGATGGAGGGCGATCGGTCCGGCGGACGACCCCTCGAAGTTGTGGAAGGTCTGGGTGCCGATCTGCAGGCTGGGCGCGCAGTCGTACTTCTTGGTGGTCGACGCGCTGAGGTTGGTCAGCGCGGTCAGGGTCGACACCGGCTTGAACGTCGACCCGGGCGCGCTCGAGCCCTGGTACGCCCGCGACAGCAGCGGAATCCCGTTGGCCTGGTCGGACAGTGCCTTGTAGTCAGCTTCGGAGACGCCCCCGACGAAGACCGACGGGTCGTAGGAGGGCAGGCTCGCCATGGCGATCACGCGACCGGTCTTCGCGTCGAGCACGACGCCGGAGGCGGTGCGCGCCCGCTCGCCGCCGAGGGAGTCCAGGGTCTTCTGCAGGGTCTGCTCAACCGCCTGCTGGACGCCGATGTCGAGCGAGAGCACGAGGTTGCCACCGCTGCGCGGCGCGGTGGCCGACGCGGTGCCCGCGACCCGCCCGAACCGGTCGACCTCGAGCCGCTGCACGCCGTCGGCGCCCCGCAGGTCCGTGTCGTAGGTGTTCTCCAGGCCGGCGACACCGACCAGGCTGTTCTGGTGGTATCCCTTGCTGGCGCCGTCGGCGTCGAGTTGCTTCTGGGTGACGGGGCTGAGATATCCCAGCTCGTGCGCGGCCAGGGAGCTCTGGGGGTACTCGCGCACGGCCTGCAGGTCGGCCGAGACCCCGGGGAACCGGTCGGGATGTTCGATGATCGCCAGCGCCTGCTGCGCGGAGACGTCCTTGGCCACCGGGACCGGCTGGTAGGGCGAGCCGTTCCAGCACGGCGGCTTCACCGTGGCGGAGCAGAACTGGATGCGCGCCCTGACGTCGGCGACGGGCATCCCGATCACACCTGACAGCCGCTCCAGCACGGCCTGTCCGGAGTCCTTCTGCCGGTCGGTGACCGACCGGTTCACCGATATGACCAGGGAGGTCCGGTTACGGACGAGGGGCCGCCCCTGGTCGTCCACGATCTGGCCACGGATCGCCGGGGTGACGACCTCACGGACCCGGTTGGTCTCGGCGAGATGGCGGTAGTGGTCACCGTCGAGTATCTGCAGGGTCCACAGCCGGGCACCAAGTGTGATCAGCAGGGATACCGCCAGGACGCGCAGGACGACCAGCCGCACCCGGATGCGGTCGTCCAGGGACGCCTCCAGGGGGCCCGGCCGTCGCGCTCGTCCTCCGATCACAGCTGCTCCCTGCGCAGGCGCCGCAGCCCGGCGGTGACCAGCGGGAAGACGACCGGGGTCAGCACCAGCGCGTAGAGCGCCGCGCCGAGCGCGCGCAGCAGCGTCTGGGTACCGGTCAGGCTCGGCTGGCCGATGATGCCGGCCATCGCGGCGTGACCGGCCGTCGCCGTCGCCGACGCGGCGGCAGCGACGGCCAGCGGCAGGTAGGCCGACCGGTCGGTCTCCTCGCCGACGAGCCCCACCCCGTACCCGACCAGCGAGAAGACCAGCGCGGTCTGGCCGAGGACGTGCGTGGAGAGCAGGTCCGCGAGCACGCCGACGCTGAAGCCGACGACCGCGCCGGTGACGGGTCCCTGGCACAGCGCCACGAAGCAGAGCACGACCAGGACGATGTCGGGGCTGCCCAGCGGCAGGCGCAGCGCGGCGATGACGGACACCTGCAGCACGATCAGGACGGCCATCACGGCGACGGTGACCACGACGATCCTGCCCCGCGGCTCGGCCGCGCGCGTACCCGTGTCCCACATGATCCCGCCTCAGCCGGTGGACGTCCTCGCCGCGGGGGCGAGCGTCGCTGTCGGGGAGATCCGCACGGGCAGGCCTGGCGACGGCGACGCGGTGGCCGGTGGCCGGGACGGCGCGGCAGCCGGCGGCGCGGCGGTCGGCGGCGGTATCGGACGTGGTGGCAGCAGCCGGTCGCCCGGATCGGTGGCGGGGCGGCCGACGACGACGCCGACGAGGTCCAGTGAACCCAGGGCGGCGAAGGTGGTGACCTCGGCCGAGCGCGAGAGCCCCCCGCCGGAGTCCAGGACCTTGGTGACGACGCCGATCGGCACCCCGCCGGCATAGTCGACGCTGCCGAACGTCACCAGACGATCGCCCGTCTTCACCTGGAGGGTGGCGTCGTAGAGGGTGAAGGTCAGGCTGCCGGAGGTGCCCCGGCCGGTCACCGCGCCGAGCAGCCTGGTGTTCTCCAGCCGGGCGCCGACGTGGCTGGCCGGGCTGGAGACCAGCCGGACCACGGTGGTGTGGGCGGTGGCGGTCAGGACGGTGCCGACCAGCCCGTCATTGTTGATCACCAGCCTGTCCGGGACGATACCGTCGGCGCTGCCGGCGTTGATCGTAACCGTCCAGTCCGTCCCCGTGATGTCACCGATCGCCACGACCCTGGCCGGGATGATCGTGTACTCTCCCCTGTCGGCGAGCAGCCGCAGGCTGGACAGCGCCGCGGCCTGCCGCCGCACCTCCTCGTCCTCGGCGAGGCGCCGGCGCAGCTCGGCGTTTTCCGCGGCGAGGGCATCCGCGCGCTTCTGGTACCGGTTGGGATGGGCCAGCGCGGACAGGGTGCGCCCGATCGGACGGGTGACCGTGCTGACCGCCCCCTCGACCCCGCCGAACGCCTCGCGCAGGGCACCGCGCACGCCGGACGAGCGCTCGCTCGAACGGTAGTCAATGGTGATCAGAGTAAAGGCCACGACGAGCAACACGATTATGATCATGCGGGAACGCCGGGTGTCACGTCCCACCACCGGCCTCCGTACCTGACCTGAAGAGAACCCCGTGCCCGCGGACGGTCAGCGACGGGGCTCGGAGATGAGTACCTGCTGCAACGCCTCGAACTCCTCTACACACTTGCCGGAGCCCATGGCGACCGAGTGCAGCGGGTTGTCGGCTATGTGGATCGGCATGCCGGTCTCGTGGCGCAGGCGTTCGTCCAGTCCGCGCAGGAGCGCTCCGCCACCGGTCAGCACGATCCCGCGGTCCATGATATCGCCGGAGAGCTCCGGGGGGCACTTGTCGAGCGTGACCTTGACCGCGTCGATGACCGCGTTCACCGGCTCCTCGATCGCCTTACGGATCTCCTCGGCGGTGACGACGATGGTCTTGGGCAGGCCCGAGACCAGGTCCCGGCCGCGGATCTCGGCGCTCGGCTCGTCCGACATCTTGTGCGCGGAACCGATGGCCATCTTGATTTCCTCCGCCGTCCGCTCACCGAGCATGAGCGAATACTCCTTCTTGACGTAGGAGATGATGGCCGTGTCCAGTTCGTCCCCGGCGGTCCGGATGGACTGGCTGGTCACGATCCCGCCGAGGGAGATCACCGCCACCTCGGTGGTGCCGCCGCCGATGTCGACCACCATGTTGCCGGTGGGCTCGTGCACGGGCAGACCGGCCCCGATGGCCGCGGCCATCGGCTCCTCGATGATGTAGACCTTGCGCGCGCCGGCCTGGTAGCCGGCGTCCTTCACCGCCCGCTGCTCGACCCCGGTGATACCGGAGGGGACGCAGACGACCAGCCGCGGCTTGGCGAAGTGCCGGCGCCGATGGACCTTCTGGATGAAGTAGCGCAGCATGCGCTCGGTGGTGTCGAAATCCGCGATGACGCCGTCCTTGAGCGGACGGATCGCGACGACGTTGCCGGGCGTGCGGCCGATCATCCGCTTCGCCTCGGTCCCGACGGCGAGGATGCCCGTCGTGGTGGTGTTTATCGCGACCACGCTGGGTTCGTTCAGGACGATTCCGCGGCCACGGACGTAGACGAGGGTGTTGGCGGTGCCAAGGTCCACGGCCATGTCACGGCCTAGGAACGACAGCGAACTGGACATCGTCGGATGCCGGCCTTCCCGGGTGTGGGGTCTGGGTGCGCACGCAGGCTGTGCGGGGTGTGCAAGGCAGGCGGTGTCCGTAACGATGTCGTGTCCACTGCTTGTTCGACGGGCCCCATCCAATAGTCCAGTAGTCCGGCAATCCAGTAGAGACGCTGTTGCAGATACCTGCTGTTGCAGACACCAAAGAGCGTAAACCGGGCCCCTCGAGCCTGCCGTAGGTGTGCGGATACGTGGCGTGCGACGGTTCACCTGCCACGCCGGGTCACCAGGCCTGTCAGCCCCGACCCGTACGATCAGTTCTAACACTCGGAGTAGCAAGGATGCTACCTGAGACAACCCGATGAAGGCGCCCGGAGTAACAACATTACGTAACCCTCACGAATGTAACCCGCATGAACCAGACCCGTACGAACTTGGACACCCACCC
>NZ_CAAAFS010000126.1:0-9639 GCF_900634755.1 Protofrankia symbiont of Coriaria myrtifolia | reverse complement strand
CTCCGTTCTCAGGGCCGAGCGGGCCCGCGGGCCGAGCGGAACCAACCGTCAGCTCAGCCCCGGGAAGAACAGGTCGATCTCACGCTTGGCGGACTCGGGCGAGTCGGAGCCGTGGACGAGGTTCTGCCCGATCTCCAGGGCGTAGTCGCCGCGCAGGGATCCCGGGGCGGCCTTGACCGGGTCGGTGGCGCCGATCAGGCCACGCGCCGCCTCGACCGCCCGTGGGCCCTCGGCCACCAGCGCGACCAGCGGGCCGGAGACGATGAAGTCGACCAGCTCGCCGAAGAACGGCTTGGCGGCATGCTCGCCGTAGTGGGTCTCGGCGACCGAGCGCTGAAGAGTGCGCAATTCGAGGGCGACCAGGGTCAGCCCCTTGCGTTCCAGCCGGCCGACGACCTCGCCGACGAGGCCACGGCTGACGCCATCGGGCTTGACCAGAACGAGGGTGCGTTCGACGGACACGGAACTCCTTCTCCTAGCTGCTCGCGTGGACAGCCGCGGTCCTCCGACGGCTGCTGTGGACCTTATCCACCGCCACGCCACGTTATCCACCGCCACGCCACGTTCGGCTCACTGGCAACATCTACCAGCTGACATCTACCGGTCAACTTCTGCCGGTCGACATCTACCGGCCAGCAGACGTCGGCCAGCGGGTGCCGGTCAACCTACCCGTCAGCGACGCAGCAGGTGCCGAGCCTCCCCCACCGTCACCAACGATCCGGTCACCACAATCCCGGCGCCGCCGAGGTCACCGTCCCGTTCGGCCAGCCGGACGCCGGCATCGAGGGCGTCGTCCAGGCGGACGGCGACCTCCACCCGGTCGGGGCCGAAGACGTCCACCGCGACCGCCGCGAGGTCGTCGACGGGCATCGCCCGTGGTGATCCGCTCTGGGTGACGACGACGTCGTGCAGCACCGGTTCGAGGGCGGCGAGGATGCCGGCGGCGTCCTTGTCGGCGAGCATCCCCACGACGCCGACCAGGCGATCGAAGCCGAACTCCTCGTCCAGCGCCTGGACGAGCGCCCGCGCGCCCGCGAGGTTGTGCGCGCCGTCCAGCAGCACCGTGGGCGAGCGGCGGACCACCTCCAGGCGCCCCGGGGAGTCGGCCTGGGCGAAGCCGGCCCGCACCGCGTCGATGTCGAGCGGCTCCCGGCCGCCGCCGAGGAAGCTCTCGACGGCCACCAGCGCGCATGCGGCGTTGTGCGCCTGATGCTGCCCGTGCAACGGTAGGAACAGGTCCTCGTAGACACCACCGAGGCCACGGATAGCGATCACCTGACCACCGATGGCGATGGTACGACCGAGCACCCCGAACTCCAGCCCCTCCCGCGCCACTGTCGCCCCCACCTCGGCGCACCGGCGCAGCAGCACCTCGGCGGCCGGCAGCGGCTGCTGGGCGAGCACGACGAGCGCGCCCGGATGAATGATCCCGGCCTTCTCCGCCGCCACCGCCTCCGGGGTGTCCCCGAGCTCCGGATGGTCGATGGAGATCGGGGTCACGACCGCCACTCCGGCGTCGATGACGTTGGTCGCGTCCCAGGTCCCGCCCATCCCGACCTCGACGACGGCGACGTCGACCGGCGCGTCCGCGAACGCGGAGAAGGCCATCGCGGTCAGCAGCTCGAAGAAGGTGACCCGCTCCGGATGCCGGCCGTCGACGAGCTCCGCGTACGCGATGACGTCGTCGTAGGCCCGGGTGAAGACCTCCGGCACGGCGGGCCGGCCGTCCAGGCTGATGCGTTCGGTGACGCTCTCCAGATGCGGGGAGGTGTACCGGCCGGGTCTGATCCCGAACGCGCGCAGCAGCGAGTCCGCCATCCGGGCGGTGGAGGTCTTGCCGTTGGTCCCGGTCAGGTGGATCGACGGGTAGGCCCGCTGCGGCCGGCCCAGCAGGTCGACAAGGTCACGCATGCGGTCGAGGTCCGGGAGCATGCGGTGCGGGAAACGTCCGGCCAGGGCCTTCTCGACCCGGGCGAGACCGCCGTCGTCGCTCAGCAGACCCTCGTCGCTCGGGCCCGCGCCGCCCGGGCCGGCGTCGTCCGCTCCCACGTCAGGCCGACTTCTCCTGGCGAGGGGTCCGCTTGGACGAGGCGACGTCACGGTCGCGCGGCACCAGCGTCGGGTTGACGTGTTCCAGGACGACCTCGCGCGTCACCACGGCCCGGGCGACGTCCTTGCGGCTGGGGATGTCGTACATGACCGACAGCAGGACCTCTTCCATGATCGCTCGCAGCCCGCGGGCGCCGGTCCCGCGCAGGATCGCCTGGTCCGCGATCGCGTCGAGGGCGTCCGCGGTGAAGTCGAGGTCGACCCCGTCCAGCTCGAACAGTTTCTTGTACTGCCGGACCAGCGCGTTCTTCGGCTCGGTGAGAATGCGGATCAACGCTTCCCGGTCGAGGTTCGAGACGCTGGTGATCATGGGCAGGCGACCGATGAACTCGGGAATCATCCCGTACTTGAGCAGGTCCTCCGGCATGACGTCGGAGAAGACCTTCGCGGCGTCCGGATCGTCCTTCCCGTGCAGAACCGCCCGGAATCCCAGGGATTTCTTGCCGATGCGTGCGTCGATGATACGGTCAAGTCCGGCAAAAGCTCCACCCACGATGAACAGGACATTTGTGGTGTCTATCTGGATGAATTCCTGGTGGGGGTGCTTGCGACCACCCTGGGGCGGCACGCTCGCGGTCGTCCCCTCCAGTATTTTCAGCAGCGCCTGCTGAACCCCCTCGCCGGAGACGTCCCGGGTGATACTCGGGTTCTCCGACTTACGCGCGATCTTGTCGACCTCGTCGATGTAGATGATGCCGGTCTCGGCCTTCTTGACGTCGTAGTCGGCGGCCTGGATGAGTTTGAGCAGGATGTTCTCGACGTCCTCGCCCACGTAACCGGCCTCGGTGAGCGCCGTCGCGTCCGCGATCGCGAACGGGACGTTGAGCATCCGGGCGAGAGTCTGCGCGAGCAGTGTCTTGCCGCAGCCGGTGGGCCCCAGCAGCAGGATGTTGCTCTTGGCGAGCTCCACGTCACCCTTGGCGTCGCCGCCGGCCCCACCGGCCTGGACCCGCTTGTAATGGTTGTAGACGGCAACCGACAGGATCTTCTTGGCCTGCTCCTGGCCGACGACATAGCTGTCCAGAAACTCGTAGATCTCGCGGGGCTTCGGCAGCTCGTCCCACTTGAGATCGGAGGATTCCGACAGCTCCTCCTCAATGATCTCGTTGCAGAGATCGATGCACTCGTCGCAGATGTAGACACCGGGCCCGGCGATGAGCTTCTTCACCTGTTTCTGGGACTTGCCGCAGAACGAGCACTTGAGCAGGTCGCCGCCGTCACCTATGCGTGCCACCGAGGACTCAGTCCCTTCGTCCAGACGATGGTGTCGCCTGCAGGTCAGGGGCGGCCGGGCCGCCCAGTCGTCGCCTGTCTGTTACTATCCTGCCCGCGTTACCGACTGTTGCACATGCCGGCGACATCGGGCTGATGGCCGTCACATCCTCGTGTGGGGACCGTACCCCGTACAGACGCCCGGTGAGAGCCCTATCGCGCGGCTCGCGCAGATCAGCCCACGGTCCGGCGGCCGCGTCCGCGGACGCCCGCGCCGTACGGATTGAGCCCGGGCACGCCGTGGGCACGGCAGCCAACGCGCCGACCGGCCGTCCATTTGATCACCTGCCACCCGATACACGCCCGACATCGTGATGAAACAGCCCCGGACGCCCCCACGGACGGCCGGGGGCAACACGATCGCATGCCTTCCGCGCCCTGGACACCCGGGGCCGCCCACCGCGGCGGGCCGGCGGGGCTGGCCCGCCGGCCGCGCGGTGCCCGGCTCCCCCGGCCGTCCGGGGGGCGAAAGCAACGCAGTCATGGTTTTCGCCGCGCCGGGGGTCGCTACCGGGTGGCCGACGAAGCGGCTGCCAGCTGGGAGGACTTGCGCGTCGAGATGACCTCGTCGATCAGCCCGTACTCCTTGGCCTCGGCCGCGCTGAGTATCTTGTCCCGCTCGATGTCCCGGCGGATCTCCTCCTCGCTGCGGCCGGTGTGCCGGGCGTATATCCGCTCCAGCAGCGCACGCATCCGCAGGATCTCCCGAGCCTGGATCTCCAGGTCACTGGACTGGCCCTCGCCCTGCCCGGACGGCTGGTGCAGCAGGATGCGGCTGTTCTCCAGCCCGAAACGCTTGCCCGGGGTGCCGGCGGCGAGCAGCACCGAGGCGGCCGATGCCGCCTGCCCCATGCAGATCGTCTGGATGTCGGGACGGACGAACTGCATGGTGTCGTAGATCGCCGTCAGCGCGGTGAAGGAACCGCCCGGAGAATTGATGTAGATCGAGATGTCGCGGTCCGGGTCCTCGGACTCCAGGAACAGCAGCTGCGCCATCACGTCGTTGGCGGACGTGTCGTCGATCTGCACGCCCAGGAAGATGATGCGCTCGCGCAGGAGCTTCTCGTAGGGATCGAGAGCGATCTCGCCCCGGCTGGTCCGCTCGATGACGCGCGGCAGGACGTATCGGCTGACGGGTTGACGGCTGGTGTCGCCCTGACCGGTGATCGTCTGGTTCATGTCCGGGTGCCTCCCCGACGGCTTGTGATGATCGGTGGCAGATTCGACGGTGCGGGCCGAGCGTCCCGCATGTTCTTCGAGCCGGTCCGGTGGGTGGTGGCCTGGTGGATGTCGATCGATCCGCGCGGTCGACGTCCACCAGGACGGCCCGGCTCGACCGGGACTAGCTGACCGCGCTCTCGCTGGGCACCTGGCGGGCCTGCGATACCACGTGGTCGACGAATCCGTAGTCCTTGGCCTCCACGGCCGTGAACCAACGGTCGCGGTCGGAGTCCCGCTCGATCTGCTCGACGGGCTGGCCGGTGTGGAACGCGATCCGCTCCTGCATCATCCGCTTGGTGTAGAGCATCTGCTCGGCCTGGATCGCGATGTCGGACGCGGTACCTCCGATACCACCGGAGGGCTGGTGCATCATGATCCTCGTGTGCGGCAGCGAGTAGCGCTTGCCCGCCGTGCCCGCGCACAGGAGGAACTGGCCCATCGACGCGGCAAGGCCAAGAGCCACCGTCACGATGTCGTTCTCGACATACTGCATGACGTCGTAGATCGCCATGCCCGCGCTGACCGAGCCGCCGGGGGAATTGATGTACAGGGAGATGTCCCGATTCGGATCCTCGGCGCTGAGCAGCAGGAGCTGGCCGATGATCGTGTTGGCGATCTGGTCCTCGACCACCGAACCCAGGAAAATGATCCGTTCGCGCAGCAGGCGGTTGAAGACCTGCTCCTCGAAACCGGCCCCGTTCGACCCTGGCGAGCGAAGCTGCGGGACTGCCAGGCTCGGGGCTGCGATATCACTCACGGTTAACTCCTCGGCTTCCTCGCGCTGGCGGCGGTTGATCTGACCGGCTCGACACTATCTGTGACTCGCGTCGGTTCCGGGAGTTCACGCTCGATGTTCGCGCTGGGCGTGAGGGCCGGCCAGTCCGAAATCTGATCAATTCGGACATCGAGGCATCATACAGGCGCCGGATGGACGGCCGGCCAAGGCCCCGGGGGCCGGCTACCAGTCGGGCGCTACCAGCCGGGCGGGGTCAGGTACCGGTCGGGCGGACGAGGCACCGGGGTCAACCCCCGGACGGTCCTCGTCCACCCGGCGACGGTCAGTCAGGGGTGGTGCCGGGACGCTCAGACGCCGGGTGTGGGGCCGACCTGGGTGTCACCGGCCACCTCGTCGTCGTCATCGTCATCGCGGGCATCGCCGTCGACATCGTCGACATCGGCGTCGTAGGCGCTGCCGGCATCGGCGTCGGCGGCGTCGTCGACATCGTCGACTGCCGGCTCCGGCCGGCGGGGCAGGTCCAGCTCCACCGCGTTGCCCTCGGCGTCAACGACCTTCACCTGCTCCAGCAGGAAGGTGAGAGCCTTGCCGCGCAGGGTGTCCGCCATGATCGAGGCAAGGCCCTCGCCCTGGGAGATCTGCTGGGCGAAGACCTCCGGGCTCAGGCCCGCGCGTTGCGCCCGGCCGATGATCTGCTCCATCAGCTCGCCCTGCTCGACGCCGATCTGCTCGATATTGATCACCGCGTCCAGGATGAACTGGGAGCGCAACGCCCGCGCGCCCAGCCGCCGCAGCTCGTCGAGGTACTCCTGCTCGCTCTGGCCGAGCGACTCCAGGTAGGCGGCCCGCTCGAGGCCGAGGCGCTCAAGCTCGTGGGAGAGGCGGTGCTCGCGGGCCTCGACCTCGCTGTCGAGGACCGACTCCGGCACCGGCACGTCGAGCCGCTCGATCAGATCGTCAAGGATGCGCTCCCGGGCCTGGTTGAGCTGGTTGAGCCGGGCCCCCTGGCCGAGGCTCGCCCGGACGTCCTCGAGCAGCTCCGCCAGCGAGTCGAACTCGCTGGCGGTGGTCGCGAAGTCGTCGTCGAGCTCGGGCAGCTCACGCTCCTTGACGCCGCGGACGGTCGCCGTGACCTCAGCCGACTTCCCGGCGTGCTCCCCGGCCAACAGCTCGGTCTGGAACGTCCGGCTCTCGCCCTCGGAGACACCGGTGATCGCCTCGTCGAGGCCCTCGACAAGATCGCCGCTGCCGACCTCGTATGACAGGCCAGCGGCGTCGGCGCCCTCGACGGTCTCCCCGTCGACGGTCGCGGTCAGGTCGAGCGAGATGAAGTCACCGGCCTGGACCGGCCGCTCCACCGGCCTGAGGACGGCGAACCGCTCCCGCAGCGTCGTCAGATGGGCCTGGACCTGCTCCTCGGTGACCTCGGCAGCGTCGACGGTGATCTCAACGGTGCCGTACTCCGGCAGGGCGATCTCCGGGCGGACGTCCACCTCGGCGGTGAACACCAACGGGGCGCCGTCGGCGAACGAGCTGATGTCGACCTCGGGCTGCGAGAGGACGTCGACCTCCTCCTGGCGCACCGCGTCGGTGTAGAACCGGGGCAGTGCGCTGTGGATGGCCTCCTCCAGGATCGTCCCCCGGCCGAGGCGCTGGTCGAGGATGCGCGGCGGCACCTTGCCCGGCCGGAAGCCGGAAACCCGGACGTCCCGCGCGAGTTTGCGGTAGGCGGCGTCGACAGAGGGCTTGAGCTCGTCGAAGGGCACCTCGACGGTCAGCTTGACCCGGGTGGGACTAAGGGTTTCCTTGGTGGCCTTCACGGCGCGGCTAACTCCTGATGCGGCGGTGGATCGGATGGACGCGCCGAGATTACCGGTCGGGGCGGGGAGACTCGAACTCCCGATCTCCTGCACCCAAAGCAGGCGCGCTAGCCACTACGCTACGCCCCGTGGCGTTGCTCCTCCATCCTACGGGGTAGAGTCTCTGGAACGTCCCGCGGGTGTAGCTCAATGGCAGAGCCCCAGCCTTCCAAGCTGGCCATGCCGGTTCGATCCCGGTCACCCGCTCGTTCGCGCCGCCCCTGGTCAGGGCCACACCCCGGCCAGGGTGGCGATCTTTGTAGCACGGCGATCCTTGTCGTGTCGTCGGCCCGCGCGGTGTCCGGCCCGGTTCATCGGGCACGATCGGATGCACCATGACGCTCGCCGACCGCCTGCCCCCGCATCCCGACCCCGACAGCATCTTCGACGCGTTCACGGAGTGGACGCAGAAGCAGGGGCTCACCCTGTACCCCGCCCAGGCCGAGGCCCTCATCGAGGTGGTGACCGGATCCAACGTCATCGTGGCCACCCCGACCGGGTCCGGCAAGAGTCTGGTGGCCACCGGCGCGCACTTCGCCGCGATGGCCCACGGCCGGCGCAGCTTCTACACCGCGCCCATCAAGGCGCTGGTGTCGGAGAAGTTCTTCGCCCTGTGCGCCACGTTCGGCCCGGGCAACGTGGGGATGATGACCGGGGACGCCGGCGTCAACGAGACCGCCCCCGTCATCTGCTGCACCGCCGAGATCCTGGCCAACATCGCCCTGCGGGACGCGGCGGCCGCCGGCGTGGGGCAGGTCGTGATGGACGAGTTCCACTTCTACGCCGACCCCGACCGCGGCTGGGCGTGGCAGGTGCCGCTGCTCGAGCTCGCGGACACGCAGTTCGTCCTCATGTCGGCGACCCTCGGGGACGTCCGCCGGTTCGAGGAGGACCTGACCCGCCGGACCGGCCGGCCCACCGCCGTCGTCCGCTCCGCCCAGCGTCCGGTGCCACTGTTCCACCACTACGTGACCACCGCGCTGCACGAGACGCTCGAGGAGCTGCTGAGCACCCACCAGGCGCCGGTCTACGTCGTCCACTTCACCCAGGCGTCGGCGCTGGAACGCGCCCAGTCGCTGATGAGCATCAACGTGTGCAGCCGGGCGGAGAAGGACGCCATCGCCAGGACGATCGGCGGGTTCCGGTTCGCCGCCGGGTTCGGCCGGACGCTGTCCCGCCTGGTCCGCCACGGCATCGGCGTCCACCATGCCGGCATGCTGCCGAAATACCGCCGGCTGGTGGAGCAGCTCGCCCAGGAAGGGCTCCTGAAGATCATCTGTGGCACCGACACCCTGGGTGTGGGGATCAACGTGCCGATCCGCACGGTCGTGTTCACCGCGCTGTCCAAGTACGACGGGACGCGGACCCGCCACCTCAGCGCCCGGGAGTTCCACCAGATCGCCGGGCGGGCCGGCCGCGCCGGCTACGACACCGTCGGCACGGTCGTCGTGCAGGCGCCCGAACACGTCGTGGAGAACGAACGTGCCCTGGCCAAGGCAGGGGACGACCCGCGCAAGCGACGGCGGGTCGTCCGCAAGAAGCCCCCGGAGGGATTCGTCTCCTGGGGCCCGGCGACCTTCGAGCGGCTGGTGGCCGCCGAGCCCGAGCCTCTGACGTCGAGCTTCGCCGTCAGCCACGCCATGCTCCTCAACGTGATCAACCGGCCGGGCGACGCCTTCGCCAGCATGCGCCGGCTGCTCACCGACAACCACGAGAGCCCGCCCGCCCAGCGCCGGCACATCCGCCGGGCCATCGCCATCTACCGGGCGCTGCTCGCCGCCGGCGTGGTGGAGAGACTCGCCGTGCCGGACGAGACCGGACGCACCGTCCGGCTCACCGTCGACCTGCAGCTCGGCTTCGCCCTCAACCAGCCGCTGTCTCCCTTCGCTCTGGCCGCCCTGGAGCTGCTCGACCGCGACGCGCCCGACTACGCGCTGGACGTGGTGTCGGTCGTCGAAGCCACCCTGGACAACCCCCGCCAGGTCCTGTCCGCCCAGCAGTTCAGGGCGCGCGGCGAGGCCGTCGCCCAGATGAAGGCGGACGGCGTCGAGTACGAGCAGCGCCTCGAGCTGCTGGACGCCGTCACCTATCCCAAACCGCTGGACGACCTGCTCGGCGCCGCGTTCGAGACGTACCGGCGCGGCCACCCGTGGGTCGCCGACCACGAGCTCGCGCCCAAGTCGGTGGTGCGGGACATGTACGAGCGTGCCATGACCTTCGCCGAGTACATCGGGTTCTACGGCCTGGCCCGCTGCGAGGGGCTGCTCCTGCGCTACCTGTCCGACGCTTACAGGGCCCTGCGGCAGACCGTTCCCGAGGAGGCCCGGACCGAGGAGCTGACCGACCTCACCGAATGGCTGGGGGAACTGGTCCGCCAGATCGACTCAAGCCTGCTGGACGAGTGGGAGCGGCTGCGCAGCCCCACCCCGGACGGGCGGCCCG
>NZ_CAAAFS010000125.1:0-4114 GCF_900634755.1 Protofrankia symbiont of Coriaria myrtifolia | reverse complement strand
CTGCGCAGCCCCACCCCGGACGGGCCGCCCGTGCGCGTCGACGCCCCGCCCCCGGCGGTCACCGCCAACGCACGCGCGTTCCGGGTGCTCGTCCGCAACGCGCTGTTCCGCCGGGTGGAGCTCGCCGCGCTGCGGCGCTACGAAGACCTCGGCGCGCTCGACGCGGACGCGGGCTGGGACGCCGACCGGTGGGCGGGGGCGCTGCGGCCGTACTTCGACCTCCACGACGAGATCGGCACCGGCCCCGACGCCCGCGGCCCCGGACTTCTGATCATCAACACCGAACCGGGCCGCTGGACGCTGCGGCAGATATTCGCCGACCCGGCCGGCGACCACGACTGGGGCATCAGCGCCGAGGTCGACCTCGCAGCCTCCGACGACGCCGGCACCGCCGTCCTGCGCGTCACCGCCGTCGACCAGCTCTGACGCCCCGGCCGCGCCACCGCAGCCCTGCCCGGGAGGCACTCCGAATCCCCTGACGCTCTCCTGACGCTCCCGGAGCGCGCAAGAAAGACGATCACGGCAGTGAGGGAACAAGTGGCTGCCACAGCAACCACTTACGTACTCACTCCGGCAAGGGGGAACGGGGGACGGGCGGACGCATCCGGTGGGTCGGGTGCGGCTGTTCGGGCGTGCTCGTGGCCGGAGGTGTGATCATGTGGAGTCATGTGACGCGGCGTCACGCAGCATGGCCCGCACCCGCATGAGGGCGAAGCCGAGCAGGTTGCGGCCGGGCCAGGCCGAGGGCCGGTGGGCGCGGTTGTCGTCGGCGGCCAGGCCGATGCCCCACACCCGGTCCAGCGGACTCGCCTCGACCAGGATCCGGTCCCCCGTGCCGAACAGGTAGTTGCGCAGCGACGGATGCTGGGAGAACTTCGCCGCGTTGCCCTGGACCACGATGTCGAAGCAGTGCTCGTTCCACACCGTCTCGTCGAAACCGCGGACCTGCCGCCCGTGCTTCTTCGCGGCGGCGGGATCGGAGGTGGCGAGCACCCCCCGCGCGGCAACAAGATCGCCGAATAACCGGGCCTTGCGTTCCATCATGAAGTGCTCGGCCGTGGGGTAACGCACCCCGTTCACGGTGAATGCAGACGGCCACCACTGGCTCAGGCATCCCGTACCGACACTGCGGCCACCACCGCGCGGTGACCGGTGACCCCAGAAGAACAGAAGATCCAGTTCCTGCCCGGCCTGCTCCAGCAGGACCAGGTCCTCGACTTGGGACGCGTTCTGCGGTGTGGTTGGTCTCTCCGGTGTGGTTGGCGTGGTCGGTATGGTCACGGCCCTGATGGTCGCACGAGCGGCCCGGCCCTCAACAGCGCTTCAACGGCATTCGTCCGAGCGCGAACCAACCCGAACCCAACCGCCGCGGGCATCAACGACCGCGGGCATCCGGCGCGAAGATGGCAAAACCGGCCAGCCGCCGGCCGCCACAAGCGCTGTGACTACCGCAGGTACTTGCCGATCACCTCAGGTGTCGGCCGCTGTGAGCGCTGGTCACCCTGAGCACTTGTTGTCGATCCAGTCGGCGAGCTGCCCCCGAAGCTCGAGATCCCCGGGGTTGTGTGACACCTGGTCGGCGAGCTGCCGGACGTTCCCGTCCGGCGCGAGATCGCGGACCGTCAGGGCGACCAGCCGGGCCACGTCCACGCTCGCGCGCACGTCCGCCGCCCGGGCCTCGATCTGCGAGCAGAGCGTGTCGGTGCCGGCCTGTCTGGTCTCCTCGGACACCGCGCCGCAGCCGGCCAGGCCGACGGTCATCGCCACGACGGCGGCCGTGGCGGCCAGCCGGCCGACCAGCAGGGTACGTCTGGGAACCCGGGTTCGGCCGAACATCGGGGCTCGACCGGACGCCTGAACCTGGCCGGGAGGCTGGGCGTGGTCGGAAGCCGTAGTGGGCATGGTCCGGTCTTCCTCCTGGCGTTCGGCAGGCCGCCAGCTCCTGGCGCTGCCGCGGGCGATGTCCCGGCCGATCGTAGCGATCGCCTGGCGGCCGGCCGCCGGCAGCGGCCAGCAGCCCACGCACCGGTCCGTGGGCACCGGGCGCCGCCGGCCCGTGGCCATCGGTTCGCGGGTACCACTGTCGTCAGGGGCGGCGCCGACGGACTAACGTCGGATGGTGTGCGGGTGGCAACCTGGAACATCAACTCGGCGAAGGCGCGGCAGGCCCGTCTGATCGAATGGCTGGACCGGGCCCAGCCGGACGTCGTGTGCCTCCAGGAGACCAAGCTCTCCGACGCGGCCTTCCTCGAGCTCTTCGACGAGGATCTCTTCCGGCGCGGTTACCGTGTCGCCCACCACGGTGACGGACGCTGGAACGGCGTCGCGATCTTCTCACGGGCCGGGCTCGACGACGTCGAGGCCGGGCTCGCGGACGGCCCGGGCTTCCCCGCGCCCGAACCGCGGGCGCTCGCCGCGACCTGCGGCGGCATCCGGATCTGGTCGCTGTACGTGCCGAACGGGCGCGCGGTCGACGATCCGCACTACGCGTACAAGCTCACCTGGCTCGCCGCGCTGCGCGCGTCCGTTGAGAAGGCCCTCACGACCGCTCCGGTGATCGCCTGCGGCGACTTCAACATCGCTCCGACCGATGCCGACGTCTGGGATCCCGCCGCCTTCGCCGGTGCCACGCACGTCACCGACGCCGAGCGGCGGGCGCTGCGTGAGCTGACCGACCTCGGCCTGGTCGACGTCATGCGCAGACGCTGGCCGGACGAGCAGGTCTTCACCTACTGGGACTACCGGGCGCTGATGTTCCCGAAGAACATGGGTATGCGTATCGATCTCCTCCTCGCCAGCGACAGCCTGGTCGACCGGGTACGCGCGGTGTGGGTCGACCGACAGGCCCGCAAGGGCACGGGCACCTCCGACCACGCGCCGGTGATCGTCGACCTTGACGAGGCACCGGACGGCGACATCGGCCCGATGGTCCCGCCCCCGTCCCCACCGCGGGCGGCCGGCACCCGGCGCCGCGCACCGGGAGGCCCGGGACGGACGGGGGCGGGACGAACCGCGGCGGAACCGAACGCGCCAGGCCGCCATCGCGCCGGCCCCGACACCGCCGGCCCAGGTGTCACGAAGCCGGACGTCACCAGCCCGGATGCCGCGGATACGGGCACCCTGGAGGCGGGCGGCACGGATACCCGAGCGAACTGACCGCCGCGCCGGGGCACGGAGGACCGGCCCGCGGTGCGGCCCGGTGACAGTTCAGCGATGGCAGTTCAGCGGTGGCCGCCCGGCGGCGCCGCGGAGCGTTCCGACACCACCGGGCGGCAGGTCGCCGCCGCGGTCGACTACCCGCGGTCAGCGGCCCGGCATCCGCTCAGGACTCGACCGCCGGCGTGTGCCCAGGCTCGTCCGAGTGGCTCTCCGAACTGTCAGCCGACCCGGCGCCCGGCAGCGCCGAGGACGCGCCCGGGTTGACCGGGATGCGCGTCCCGTAGGCGGGCGCGAGCGCGCCCGCGAGCCGGACCGACAGCACGCCCTTGTCGTAGGTCGCGGAGATCTGGTCGGCGCCTACTCCCTCCGGCAGGTTGAACTCGCGGTGGAAGGCGCCGTACCGGCGTTCCCGCACGACGACACGCCCGCTGTCGCTCTCGCGGGTGTCGGCGCGCTCACCGCGGATGACCAGCCGGCCGCGCTCCAGTTCGACCGTGACGTCCTTCTCGATGTCGGCGCCGGGGAGCTCGAGGTGGACAACGACATCGTTACCCTCGGTAACCACGTCTGCCAACGGAGCGAAGCCGAGGCGCGGTATCCGTGCCCGCTCGGGGGCGGCGTCCCAGCTACGCCGGACGATCTCGTGGAACTCGCGGTCCAGACGACCGAAGGCAGCGAACGGCTCCCACAGGTAGGTGCTCATGGCTACTCCCTTCCTTCCAGCGTCGACCCCTGCACCGGCCAACTACCAACCGAAGGCTAACATCACCGGATCTGGATCATCTCAGTGTTGTTGAGTCTAGCAGACTCATACTTATGAACGAGCACTGAAGCAGTACAGTTCCCGACGCCGTGGCAGACTCTCCGGCCCGCCGGTCAACACCCGGCCCGTACGGCGTCGCCCCACCTGACGTCGCCCCACCCGACGTCGCCCCACCCGACGTCGGGTGGGGCG
>NZ_CAAAFS010000124.1:11584-20166 GCF_900634755.1 Protofrankia symbiont of Coriaria myrtifolia | reverse complement strand
ACCCGGTACCGACAGCGGATGTGGCCCGCACGAGGCTGTCTCACCCGGACCGACCAGCACCCGACCGCCGATCGTTGCGACCACCTGCCTCAGCTCCGCTCCCACCGGCCAGACAGGTCCGACTGGACGCGACAGGGCAACAAAGATATTAAAAGTTATAAAAAGGCATGAAATATGGACAACACGACAGCGGAGCAAGTGGAACAAAAAGAACAAAAGGCAGCAGCGCAAAAGGCCATACGGCCGTGAGCGGGCAGACGAACGGGCAGACGAACGGGCGGAGCAGCGCAGCGGCAGGCGGGACAGCCAGGCGGCAGGCGGCACGAGGGCAGCGCCGTGGAGGTGCCAGGACAGCGACCGCGGCGCGGTCACGAGCCGATCCGAGCCGGTCAGGCGTCCCGCGACCATCGACCACGCCCCACCGAGCAGCACGAGCGCCGTGTAGACGCCGAGCAGCGCGATGCTTCCCTCGGCGGACAGGCTCATGGCCGGTGGGTTCACGGTGACGACCGAGACCGCCATCGTCGCCGGCAGGTAGGGCAGGACGTCCTCCTGCAGCTCTCCCGGCAGGAACTGGACGGCGATCTGCAGCACCACCATGACGCCGAACAGGACGCTCAGCGCGCCCGCGGTATGGCGGATGACCGCCGCGAGCCCAAGCCCGATCAGCCCGATCAGCGTGAGGTAGGCCGTGGCGCCGAGGACGATCCGGACGATTTCCGGATCACCGAAGGATGCCTGCTGGCCGGTCGACCGCAGCAGCTGTTGCCCGAGCACGAAGGCGACCAGGCAGGCGACGAACGCGCCGACCACCACCACCCCCGCGAAGACCACGGCCTTCGCCGCGAGCACGACCAGCCGGTTGGGGACGGCCGCGAAGGTCGTCCGGATCATTCCGCTGCCGTACTCTGAGCTGATCACGAGAACGCCGAGCACGCCCAGCGCGATCTGGGCCATGAAGATCCCGCTGAGGCTGAGCGCGGCCGGCTCCCCGCCGACGTCCCCGCCCTGGTTGGCGGTTGCCCCGCACGCGATCGCGGCCAGGCCGACGGTGATGACGAAGGCGGCGAACAGGGTCCAGTACGTCGACCGGACGGTCCACAGTTTCGTCCACTCGCAGCGCAGGGCGTTCCCGAACGTGTCACGCCGGCCCGTCGCCGCGGACGGCCGGGGCGGGACGGCGCGGCCGGGCTGGTCGGCGGGCAGCCCCGGCGGTATGCCGTCGACGAGGCTGGTGGGCGGGCCTGCGAGGTCGCGGGGTGTGGCGTCCGGGGGCATGGCTGTCAGGGCCTCGATCCGACGGTTGTGGGTGTGCCGGGGGATGCGTTGGGAGAAATGGCCTGGAGCGGGTCCAGCCCGGTCCGGTAGTCGATCGAGTCCCGGGTCAGATCCATGAAGGCCTCTTCCAGGGAAGCCTGCTGGGTCGACAGTTCGTGCAGGACGACACCGTGGGCGGCAGCCAGTTCACCCACCGCGGGTGCGTCCATCCCCAGCACCTCCAGGGCCCCGTCCGGCCCGGGCTGCACACGCACGTCCGCCCGGTCCTGGGTCAACAGTGCCGACAGCTGCCCGGCCTGCGGCGAGCGCACCCGGACCCGGTTGCGCGAACTGCGGGAAAGCAGGTCCGTGACGCTCGCGTCCGTGACGAGCCGACCCCGTCCGATCACGACGAGATGGTCGGCGGTCAAAGCCATCTCGCTCATCAGATGACTGGAGACCAGCACCGTCCGTCCTTCGGCGGCCAGCTGCTTCATCAACGCGCGGATCCACCGGATACCTTCTGGATCCAGGCCGTTCACAGGTTCGTCGAAAAGAAGCACACCTGGATTGCCGAGCAACGCGGTCGCCACACCCAGGCGCTGTAACATCCCGAGCGAGAATGTGCGGATCCGCCGGCGGGCGACTGTGGCGAGGCCTACCATTTCCAGCACGGTGCTGACCCGGGACGGGCCGATGCCGTTGCTGCGCGCGATACACAGCAGGTGGCTGGACGCGCTGCGTCCACCGTGCACGGCACGCGCGTCCAACAGCGCTCCAGCCTCGCACAACGGTCGCCGGATCGACGCGTACGACCTGCCGTTGACCCGGACCTCGCCCATGGTCGGCAGGTCCAGGCCGACGACGGCGCGCATCGTTGTCGACTTTCCCGCTCCGTTCGGTCCGAGGAATCCGGTGACTCGGCCGGGAAGAACCTGGAACGAAAGGTCGTCCACCGCGACGGTCGAGCCGTAGCGCTTGGTCAGCCGATCAACTTCGATCATCTGTCTCCGTCCGGACCGCGTGCAAACTGCCGGATACCGACCATAACCACCGGCCGACTCCTGCCTGAGGAAACCCCAGGCGCGGCCACCCGGGATACCCGTTGTCCTCCGGCCGACACCGGTGGCCGGGACGATGGCGTCGGTTGCCCGATAGTGCCGGGCGCCCGACCGGCTTCCACCTGCTACGGCCGGTCGTCACCAGCGATGTCGACCAGCGTCGACACGACTGGCAATATAGGTACATGATACCGTTTTTTATGTGCTTTCTTCCTATGAAGGTCGAATATCGAAATATAGCGAGGCCACCGCCAATAAGATCATTGTTGGCGAGTGGCCGGCCGCGCGCGTCGGATCAACGCCGGCCCCGGTCACGGAGCTCTCCACCGCCGAGTTCTCCACCGCCGACGCCACCGCAGCGGGCGCTCTGGAGACCAGCCCCCTTGAGCAGCTGGTGTTGCGCGGTGACGGGCTGACCACCACGTCACTGGAAATTCTCACCGGCCGTCGCATCACTGTCCGTATACGTCGTCAGCAGCGCTTTCCGCTGACGACGCCGA
Source organism: Protofrankia symbiont of Coriaria myrtifolia (assembly GCF_900634755.1). Classification (NCBI taxonomy): domain Bacteria; kingdom Bacillati; phylum Actinomycetota; class Actinomycetes; order Frankiales; family Frankiaceae; genus Protofrankia; species Protofrankia symbiont of Coriaria myrtifolia. Next base: position 17,348 of record NZ_CAAAFS010000124.1, on the reverse strand, counting down.
GCCAGCGCGGCTACGCGGCGGACATCCGGGGAGTGGACAGCGGCCCCCGGTTCCACGAACTCGCCATCCGCACCCATCGTGACACCTACGCCGACATCGGGTTGCGCGATCTCGACGGCAGCCCCGGAGACGAGCTCCTGGTCCGCGAGGTGCTTCTCACCAGCGACAACGGTGTCGTCCACGGGGCGGCGTCCCTGCTCGCCATCACCGACAGGCTGCCGGCCGACGTCGTGCGCGCGCTGGACACCGAGGAGCCCATCGGCAGGCTGCTCATGCGGGCCGCCCTGCCGGTCGTCCGTGAGCTGCGGTCATGGGGACGACTGCCGGCCGGCGACTTCGCCACCCACCTCGGGTCTGCTCTCAGTGCGCAGTCCCGGGTGCCGGCCCGGACCTACCGGATGCTCGACATGCGGACCGGTCGCCCCCTGACGCTGATCACCGAGTGGTTCTCCCCCCACCTGTTCGGCCACGACCCGAGCTGACTACGCCGGCCTACGCCGGCACCGGTCGCGCCGACACCGGTCGCGCCGACACCGCGGCACCAGCCATGCCGCGACGCGCGGCCGCCCGGTCACTCCATATCGTCACCTGAAGCGGCTGCGTCGTCATGCCTGCTCACGGGATGCCCGCTCACGGGTCCTCTCCCGGCCTGCCCAGGCCCACTCGTGGCTCACTCACAGCCCGCCCAGGCCCATTCGCGGTCCGCTCGCGGTCCATGCGCGCGGGATCTCCACAGCCGGACCGGTTCTCGGCGAACCGGCCGGACACCAGTGGCCGGACCGCCGGGGACGCCGGCGCACCGACTGGCGTGACCGACCGGTAACCCGGGAACACAGAAGCACGGGACCGTAGCGGCACCGCTACGACAGAGGCCTCCCCTACCTGTCGCTAGTTACGATAAGTGATATCGATCACATTTTTTGCTACCGTAAGAAACGAGCGATCGTCGTTAAGCACAACTCGTTTCCATCCGTTACGCTCTGTTCCATCAATCTCCATCAACGCCAGCCCGGCCAGGCAGCCGCCCCCACCCGGGCCGGACGCCAAGGACCTGAGGAGGCAACCACGTAATGACGGCGGAGACTCCGGCGAGACCGCCGCGGACACGACGGGGATCACGACGCCAGGCCCGCACCGATCTGCCCCGCCCCCCGGCTGACGCCGCCATCTGGAGCCAAGGGCTCACCCGGTGCTACGGCACCCGGCGCTCGGTGGACAGGATCGACATCCACGTCCCAATGGGAGCGCTGTCCGGATTCGTCGGGCCGAACGGTGCCGGCAAGACAACCACCCTGCGGATGCTCCTCGGGCTGATCAAGCCCAGCGCGGGACACGGTTTCGTGCTCGGGCATCCGATCGAGCGGCCCGCCGAGTATCTGTCCAGGGTCGGAGCCATGATCGAAGGTCCGACTTTCCACCCTGGCCTGACCGGGCGGGCCAACCTGCGCATGCTGGCGCGGCTGCGCAGGCTGGGCCCGGAGCGCGTTGCCGAGACGCTGTCCATGGTCGGCCTCGCCAGCCGGGCCGACGACCGGTTCGCCTCCTACTCCCTCGGCATGAAACAGCGGCTGGGGATCGCCGCGGCCCTGTTGCCGCGTCCCGATCTGCTGGTGCTCGACGAACCGACCAACGGGCTCGACCCGGCGGGCATCCGCGAGATCCGCTGCCTGCTCAAGGACCTGGCCGGAGGACGCATGACAGTCTTCGTGTCCAGCCACCTGCTGTCGGAGGTCGAACAGATCTGCGACCACCTGGTGATGATCAGAGACGGGCGGCTGCTGTTCCAGGGCCATGTGACCGAACTGCTCGCCGCCGAGGACCCACGGCTCGTCCTGACTCCCGAGTACCCCTGTGACGCGGCACGGCTGGCCGCCCTGCTGGGTGACCACGGTCTACGGGTCGATCCACCCGAGCGCTCGCCGGACGGCTCGGTCAGCGTGCACGCCCCGGAGGGCTCGGCGGCGAACCTGAACAGGATCGCCATGAGCGCCGGTATCGCGCTGCGGGCGCTGCGCGCGTGCCGGCCCACTCTGGAGGAGACGTTCCTGGTCGCGACGGGGGGAGTCGACGGGGACCTGATCCCCCGCAGTCGCAGCTCTCCGGACGTCCCGACGAAATCTCCGGACGCCCCGGCTGACCTGCTCACCGCCAGGGCCACCGCATCGACCGCCGCTGGAGGGAACTCATGACCGCGGCACTGCGGGCCGAATGGATCAAGCTCGGCCGCTCGCGTTTCTTCTTCGGCACGTTGGCGGCCGTCGTCTCGGTGGCCGCGCTCGGCGCGATACTGACCATGCTCTCGATCGGACGTCGCGACTACGACGGGGTGCCCGTCACCGCGACCGCCATGTCCCGTCCGGACGGGGTCATGCAGGGGCTGGAAGCCGTCAGCATCCTGCTCGGCGTGGTCGGGCTCGCCGTCACCGCCGCTGTCATCGGCGCCGACTACACCCAGGGAACCCTGCGTAACCAGCTCATGGCCCAGCCGCATCGGCTCCGTCTGCTGACGGGCAAGTGCCTGGCCCTGGTGACGTTCATAATGACGATGATCGCCGCGGCCACCGTTGTGGCCGCGGCCGCGTCGTTCGCCATAGCTCCGATCCGGGGGGTGGACACCGCTGCCTGGCACAGCCTCGCCGGCCTGACGGAGATCGGTAAGGGCTACCTGAACGTGCTGGCCTCGTCCCTGGGATACGCGACCCTGGGGCTGCTCGCAGGGGTCGTCTTCCGCTCCCCCGCCGCCGCGGTGTCGGTCGCGGTCGCCTACGCGCTGCCGCTGGAGATGCTGGTGTCACGGATCTTCAGCCCGGCCGAGAGTTGGCTGCCCGCCCGGCTCATGGACACCCTGGCCTCGGGTGCACAGGGATACCGGATCGCCTACGAAGCAGCCGGCCTGCGCATTCTGGTCTTCTGCGCCGCCGCGGTCGCGGCCGCCCTGGTGCTGTTCGCGCGCCGCGACGTGACGTCCTGACCCGCATCAGCCACTGGTCGAGTTTGAACGGCGGGTACGGCCACGCGATGGCGTCCAGGACCAACTGGTTGACCGGCAGCCACATCACCCGGCGTCGCGCGTCGACGGCACCGCGCCGCAGGCCGACATAGCGGTTGGACGGCCCGCGCAGACGGCCCAGCCCGATGTCGATCGGCTGACCGACCGTGAACGTCATCCGCCTGCCCCGCCCGGACGGGCGGACGGCCCGCAACGTGCCGTCGAGGCCGGCCAGCACGACCGCCCCGCTGGCCGGGTCGAACACGATGCTGCGGACCAGGCCGCCCGAATCGGTGCCCGCCACGAAATACTCCGGTGGGTTCGCCACCCCCCAGCCGCGCCACGGCCAGCCGTCGGTCGCCGGGGCGCGGGTGACCAGGCCACGGTCACCGTCGATCTTCGGATAGACCGCGAGCGTCGCCGCGCGCAGCCCGTCCGGGCGGGTGCGGGCGACGTACAGGGTGCCGTTGTCGTCGAAGCACGCGGTCTCCATACGGGAGCCGTCCACAGCGGCCCGTACCGCGGCGCTACAGGGAGTGATCGTCCCGCTCCCCTGTCCCGCGCCGCCCGCCGAGTAGGAGAACTCCTGGATCGGGAAGGAGACCACCTGGTGGTCGGCGGTCCGGCAGTCACTGATCAGCACGAAACGCTCGTCGCCGGCCGTGGACGTGGGGTCGGTGACGACCTCCCGGGGGTTGACCACCACCGGTACGCCGAAGACCTGGACCTCCGGGTACTGCCAGGACGCGCGTACCCGGCCCGCGGTGTCCACGACCAGCAGCGCCCCCTGGTCGGTGCCCAGGGTCGAGGACCCGAAGTACTGTGCGATCACCAGGTGGCCGCTGGCCGGCAACCGGGCGATCGCGGCCGGGCCGCGCGACCACCGCTGCTCCCCGCGGCCTTCGTGCGGAAAGGCACTCGCGGCCACCCCCGGCAGCGCGGTCGCCGCGAGCTGGTCGGTCGTCCACGACCGCGTCGGATCGTAACTCCAGGGCTGGCCGGGAGCGGGACGACGGATCTGCCCGAGCGCCGGCAGTTCCCCGTACACCGCCGTGTCCCAGCCGAAGTACGACACGGCCGAGACGAACATCACCCGCTCGTCCGGGCCCGAACCGGTCACGATCACGTCGGCGACATCGGCGCCGCCGACGCCGCGGAACCCCGCGTCGGCCCGGGGCAGATGTGTCCGCCCGGTGGTCGACGGCACGACCAGCCGGGTGAAACGCATCGGGCCGGGCTCGAACACCGCGATCTCCATCCCCGTCCCGGTGGGCTGGGCCTGGTTGTCCGAGAACGGCGTGGTCGCGGTGAAAACGGTCCCGTCGGAGGTGACGGTCGACATGTAGGCGGCCTGGCCAGGGCCGAAACCCCAGCCGGGCACGTCCACCGTGACGATCCGGGCGCCCTCGGCGTCGTCGTGGAAGCTGTCGAGGTCACCGAAGCTGCCGGGCGCGCCGAACAGCGCGAGCGCGCCCATGTCGGCGGTATCGCCATGATCGTAAATACGCTCCGTGCCGAACAGCAGCCTGGCCGTGCCGGCGAGCGCGCCCAGCCCAGCCGTGGTCGCGCCGGCCACCATCCAGCGACGGGTCACGCCCCGCCGCCACGCCCGCGACTGTTCCGGGCATGCGCACGTATCCGCGCGTTCCTGGCACTCCCCGCATTCCTGCTGCTCCTGCTGCTCCTGTCGGGTCGCGTGGACGCCGTGGGATGCCGCGAGGACAGGGGGGGCGGTGACCGGCGCGGGGGTCGCGGACGCCGGCGCGGAAGCAGCGGGGGGAACGGCCACCGGGACGGACGGTCCGTACTCCACCGGATCGGCTGAGTCGACCGGATTGACCGGGCTGACCGGATTGGCTGGGCTGACCGGGCTAGCCGGACGACGCCGGGAGCGGAGCGGGATCCACTCCCGGGGCGAGACCGTCGGTTCGCCCCGGCTCGCCGGCTGGTCAGGCCGGTCGCCGGCGCGGGGGGATACGTCACCGGGTGTCGGCGTGTGCCCCCCCGCTGTGGAATCCCGACCCATGCCTCCCAGTGTCCGATGACCACATGGCCCCGGTTCGTCAGGATCGGAAAACCGGTCGGGTGACCTACCTTTCGGTTTGGGACCGTTTCAGTGCGGTCTGAAACCATTTCGGCAGGTCTGACGGCACCGGCTCCCCGTCCGGCGGCGCGTCCAGCGATCACATATCAGTCATTGAATAATCACTAGCAGCTACTCGGCGCGGCTGAGGATGAGGGCCTCCGGCTCGCGGACGGGCCCCCTGTCACGCCCTCCCACCAGATCGGCGGGGCCACGGCGGGGCCATCTGCCCGACCGCCGGCCGACAGCCTGTTCCCACCCGCCGGGTCGCCTGCCCAGCCGTGCCCGCGCCCACGGCTCGGCCGCCTGCCCCGGCGGTGTGCCCGCGGCCGTCGCCAGCACGACGGGCGAGTGCGCCCGCACCACCATGAGGCCGGCCAGCAGGGCGGTCACGGCCTGGCAGACGAGCGCCATCGCCGCGGTGGCGACCAGATCCCCGCCGGCCATGATCAGACCACCGCCCGTGAGCATGGTTCCGGCCGCGAGCACACCCACCACGCCGCGGCGGCCCGCGCCCAGCAGGTAGTTGGTGAACAGCAGCGTCACGGCCAGGCAGGTCATGGCAAGCGCCAGCACCCACAGCGCGGGCGCGCCCGCGGTCAGCTTCGGGCCGAAGACCTCCGACAGCAGGAACCGGGCGGCCACCGCGCCGACCGCCACCAGCAGCAGCCCGGGGGCGACCACCCAGCCGA
>NZ_CAAAFS010000124.1:6072-11242 GCF_900634755.1 Protofrankia symbiont of Coriaria myrtifolia | reverse complement strand
GTGGCGATGGCGGCGTACGCCCCGACCGAGTCGGGGTTGAGCCAGCCGACGATGACCACGTCCATGTTCTGCAGCATGGCCAGCGGCACGAGCGCGGCGAGCGCGGTTGTCGTGTCACGCCGCAGGGCGTGCCTGGTCCGCACCGTCGGGACGGGCGGCAGGATGATCGGCCCGGTGGAGCCGATCCGTTCCGGCCCATCGCCACCGTATGTGATCGAATGTCGAACATCTGTTACTTTACGTGATGTTCGTGCGGTGCGTCGACGAGCGTGCTCGGTCGCGAGCGCAACACCGACGATCAGACCGAGGCCCGCGCCGTTGACGCCCAGCCCCGCGAACACCAGACCGACGGTGACGGTGATCCGGGCCACGCCCTCCAGGACGAAGTTGCGGGCCAGGTCCTGATAGGCGCGGCGGGCCTGCAACAGGCCGCGCTCGACCGACAGCGACACCCACACCCCCGCGGCCACGACCGCCTCCGCGATCGCCAGCGGGTGCGGGTAGGACAGCACCGCCGCCGTGGGCCTGGCGGCCAGCAGGCCGAGGACGCAGGCGACGGCCACTCCGACCGCGCAGACACCGCGCAGCCGGCGGATCCAGAACCCCCGCTGATGCCGGGTGTGGCCGGGTGCGGAGGTGTCCCGCTGCACCACGGCGATCTGCAGAGCGGAACCGCCCATCGACAGGATCAGGAAGATTCCGGTCTGGACGACCAGCGCGCCGTAGTTGACGGCGTCGAGCGCCCGTGCGAACACCAGGTTGGCCAGCAGGTTGCCGCCATTGATGGCGACCCCGGCGACCGCGAGCGCCCCAGGCCCCTGGAGAGCTCGCGCGAGCGCCGCGCGTCCGACGTTCGTCACCCATCTCCTCCCGCCCGGCCCCGCTTGCGGTAGCGGGTCCATTTTGCCGCCCTTTGCCGGGCATCGCTGATCCACGGTAAGCCACCGCTCGCGCCCCATCGACGTCCGGTCCCCGCGATCTGACACCATCGTCGCGGGCTGGGGCGAGGACCGCGCCACCGGCGTCAGAAGGTTGACGACAGCCGTCCACTGAAAGGAGTGCGCCAGTGCCCGTGACCGCAGCGCCCGCAGGCAGTCTGAGCAGGCGGATCGACGCGCTCGCCGGCCGTCGTGTGGTGTTCCTCAACTGGCGTGATCTTGACCACCCGCAGGCCGGTGGTGCTGAACTCTACTGCCAGTCGGTGGCCGAGCGCTTCGCCGCGGCCGGCGCCCGAGTGAGCCTGCTCACCGCCCGCCCGGCCGGCCAGACCCGGTCGGCCACCGTCCGCGGCGTCGAGATCCACCGCCGCGGCGGCACGTTCGGAGTGTATCCGGCCGTCCTCGCCCAGCTGCTGCGCGACCGCCGCGGCGTCGACGCGGTGGTGGACTGCCAGAACGGCATCCCGTTCTTCAGCCCCTTGGTGCTGCCCGCCAGCACCGCGGTGATCCAGGTCCTCCACCACGTCCACCAGCGGCAGTTCCCGCTCTACTTCCCGGCGCCGGTGGCCCGGATCGGACAGCTGCTGGAGACGCCGGGAAGCCGCTGGGTGTACGGGCGGCGCCCGGTGGCGGTGGTGTCACCGTCCACCCGGGACGAGGCCCGGGACGTGCTGAAGCTGGCCGGGCCCCGCTTCATCGTGCCCGGCGGCGCCGACAGCCCGCTGCCCGGCCCGGCCCGGCCCGCGTCGCCCCGCCCCGCCGACCGGCCGACCATCGTCTGTGTCGGGCGGCTGGTCCCGCACAAGCGGCTGCACCTGCTCATCGACGCGCTGCCCGCGCTGCGCGCGTCCCATCCCGGCCTGGTCGTGGAGATGGTCGGGGACGGACCCGACCGCGACCGGCTGCTGCAGCACGCCCACGAGCGGGGCGTCGGCGAGGAGGTCCTGCACTGGCACGGGTATGTCGACGCGGCCGAGCGGGACCGGCTGCTGTCGACGGCCTGGCTGACGGTCAACCCCTCCCACGGGGAGGGCTGGGGCCTGTCGGTGCTGGAGGCCAACGCCCACGGCGTGCCGGCGGTCGCCTTCCGCGTCCCCGGGCTACGTGACGCCGTCCGCGACGGGCACACCGGCTGGCTGGTGGACGAGCCCGGCCCGCTCACGGCGACGATCGACGCGGCCCTGTCCACGCTGGCGGACCCGGCCGTGGCGGCGCGCTGGCGTTCCCGGGCGCGGGCGTGGGCCGCGGGCTTCACCTGGGACGCCACCGCCGAACTGCTCGCCCGGGTGGTGACCGCCGAGATGGACCGGCTGGCGGCGGCCCGGGGCCGCGGGAGGCGCTCGGGCCGTGGCCCGCTCGGCGGACAGCCACCGGGTGGGAACGCACCGGCTGGAAGCGCACCGGGCGGAAGCACACCGGGCGGGCCGCTGCCAGGCTGGCGGCGGCTGCCGGGCCGGCGGCCGCGGGGCGGGAGCCCGCTGGACGAATCTGCGTCCCTGAGCGGGCCTGCCTCGGCCGGGCGCCGACGCGGGTCACGCCGCGCGGACGACGTCGTGACCCGCGCGGAGTTCCCGCTGGCGCCCACTCGGCCGCTGCCGACCCTGCGCCGCACTGACCTGGTGTACCGCCTGACCGGGGACGACGCCGTGCCCGACCGACTGGGCGGGCAGGCCGCTGCCGGCCGGGCGGTCGCGGTCCTCTACGGGGCCTCCCCCGCCGACGCCCGCGCCGCGCTCACCCGAGCCGGCGTGACCGGTCAGATCGAGGCACGGGCCGCCACCGGCGAGGATCTGTTGATCGCAGCCACCCGCTGTGCCCTGCCCGACCCGCAGCCCACCAGCGGAACCACCATCACACCCATGATCACCAAAGTAGGCTGATGCCTCTCTGGCAGACGTCTCTGGCAGACGCTTCCCCGAGCTGTAGGTGAAAACCGTCGTGCTAGCAGCGGTTCCCACCTACGGACGTGGAACCCGTAGGTGGGAACCGCTGCGATAGCAACCGAAACCACCTACTGTCTCCTCTTCCGGCCAGTGGCGCCCGCTGCCGGGCAGCACTGCGGACGGTGTCCGTGTCACCCGACCGCGGCAGACTGGGCGGCTGTCTCTGAGGGTGGGAGGCCGGTCAGTTCGTCCAGGGCTGTCCGGTACACCCGCGCGAAGCGACGTACAGCGGCTCGGTCGAACAGGTCACGGTGGTAGCAGAAGGTCAGGCCGAGATCGCGACGGTAGCCGGCGGCGGCTATCACCAGTCCCTGTGGCAGCCCGGCGAACGCCGCGAAGTGCAGTGAGGCGACGTCCGGCCCGGACGTGCCCGACGCCGACGGGTCGGCGAGCCGGCCCAGGTTGGTCACGGTGATCGTCGGCATCAGCAACGGTCGCGCCGTGATCACAGCCAGCCGTAGCAGCGCGTGACGGGCCGGGCCGGGCAGCCAGGCGACACCGCCGATCCTGCCGCCGGTGACCGGCCGCGCCCCGACCGTCCTGCCCGCTGCCTTGCCCACCGCCTTGCCCGCTGCGGTCTGCCGGCGTACCGCGGCAAGCGCGGTGGCGGGATCCTGGCGGTCCCGTGGTGTCGTCACGATCAGAACCTCGCCGGTGTGGTTCCCGATGGCGTCCGTACCACCCGGGGCGCGCTGGCTGATCGGCATGCGTACCCGCACCGTCATGGTGGGCTGCCCGGCCGCGGTGTTCCACCGCTGGACGGCTACCTTCGCGGCGGCCAGCAGGAGATCGTTCACCGTGGCCGGGGCGCCCGCCACCGACGTCCGGACGGATCTCGGGACCGGGACGGTCTCGCAGTACACCCCGTAGGCGGAACTGTGACGATCATCCGTCGCCCGGCCGGGATGAGCCCGCGCGGAACGCGTGCGGCTGCCCGGCCGGCTCCCCGGTGACGGGGCGACTCGGCTGGGCAGCCGCGGCACCGGCAGCCCGAGGACGAGCCGGCGCACCGCGCGGACCTGTGCCGGCCGGACGGGCACCGCGTGCAGGCCCGGCACCGCCTGGCCAGACAGCTCGGACGCACGCGCGCCGGTGGCCTCAGCCAGCCACGCCGGCTCGGTGGGCACGCCGGCCAGCGCCCGGAAAGCGGTGCTGGGGCAGCGCTGAAGGATCGCGCGCAGCAGCATCGCCACGCTCATCCCGTCCAGGGCGGCATGATGCGCGGCAACGGCGACCGCGTCGCCGGCGGGCAGCCGCACGTGCAGGACCCGCAGCGGGCAGGATGCGGTCAGGTCGAACGGATGCGAGCAGATCTCCGCGAACTTCTCCCACACGTCATCGTCACCATCACCTTTTGCCACTGTCAGCACGTCGTCCGGGCTGTGCGGGAACCACCACCGCCGGCCGGACAATCCCGTGCGCATGCGTGCCCGGGCCATCGGGTGACGCAGCAGGACATCGATCACCGCGTCCCGCAGGATGAACGAATCGATGATCTCGCGGGTACGAGCGATCATCCCGACCGAGATCGGCGCGGTCCTGCGGTCAGAGGCGACGATCAGATCTTCCAGTACCGAAAAGCGGCGTTCCCGGACCGGCCGGGCACGCTTGGGAACAGGCCGACCGGTTTCGTCCGGACCAGCTCCGGTGCGGCCGGGAGCGGTCGTCCCGGAACGGTTCTGGACGGAGCCGCTCCGGCGGGAGCCTGCTCGGACCAGGCCGGCCGACACCGGCGCTACGGACGATCCGGTTCGCGGGGCGGGGACCACGGGCGCGGACGGTCCCGGGAGCAACGCGGATCGCCACATTTCGTGGGGGTCGATGTTCACATCCTCCTTCTTCCTGCCCGTCCATCCCGGTCAGGAGAACGGTGCAGCGGCGAATGTCCCCACGACAGATCCCCACGCAGCCCAGTTTCCGACTCGCCGGGACCATTGATGTGATCCAGTCGGAAACAGTGGTGAAGACCTCTTCTGTCGCCGGATTCGCTCCGGTTACCAGTGATTACCGGCGAATGCCCATCGGTGACCGCAGCGCCGAGACGACCACGGACATCGCCGGCGGAAGCCGAATGGGTATCGAGTCGAAACGCCGAGATGTCGAGACGAGAAGCCGCGAGAACAATCATCTGCAGAATAGTACTTGAACGATTTTTTACCCCATGGACGGCGCGGGTTCAGTACGAAGATTCAGCACGAGGCGCCCTGCCGCCCATCGACGGCGCCCGGGCCGACAACAAGAACAACGAAAAAACAACGAAACGGTCGGATGAGGCACCGGACGCGATGG
>NZ_CAAAFS010000124.1:0-5804 GCF_900634755.1 Protofrankia symbiont of Coriaria myrtifolia | reverse complement strand
GCTTCGCCGCCGCGCGCCACGAGGCCACCCCCATCCGGCCTCATCCGGTCATCCGACACCGAAGCCGAAGCCGCCCGCCGTGCTGGCCGAGCCCGGCGGCAGCGCCAGCGGTGCCGCCGCTCGTCATCCGACACCGAGGCCGAGCGCTCCGCGGCGCCGCTCGCGTCGTCCACCAGGACGGGCCGACGTGAGCGGTCCGTACCGCTTCGGCCCGGGGCCCAGGTGGCGGCCCGCCCGCGACGATGCCTTCAGCTGCCTTCAGACGACCTCGCGGGGAGCCGGCTGGCGGCCCTCCCGGTTCGCCGGGAGCCGGCTGGCGTCCCGGCCAACCGGGAGAATGGCCGGTGAAGTGGGCATCTCCGCCGGAGCGCCGCCGGCCACCAGGGCGCCGGTACCCATACTGATCACCCGGGCGACCGGGGCCTGTGACGGCTGCGTGTCGTCCGTGGCCGCCGGGGCCGTGCTCACGCTGGGGCGCCGGACGACCGCCAGCGGCGTGGGCACCGGCTGGAGAACGACCGACGGCTGTGCCTCGACGGGGCGCAGGCCCAGCGGCGCGGACGTGACCGCGGCCCGCCGTCGGTGGTAGCGCCTGGCCCGCAGCACGTCGACCAGCATCGCCGGGGTGTGCCGGCTCACCCGGAACGTCCCACCGGCCATCTCCGACCAGCGGACGGGCACCTCCGTGATCCGGTAGCCCATCGACCGCGCCAGTGAGAGGACCTCGACGTCGAACCCGAAGCCGGTCGACCTGGCCAGGCTGAACAGCAGTTTCGCCTCGGCGTGGCGGAACGCCTTGAAGCCGCACTGGGTGTCGGCGACGTCCAGCGCCGTGAACGTGCGGGTGATCTGGTTGAACGCCCAGCTGCCCATCCGCCGGCCGTTCGAGCGGACCGTGCTGCCGCCGATGCGGCGTGATCCCAGCGCCACCTCGGCGTCCTGCAGGGCTGCGAGCAGCAACGGGAGATCGTTCACGTCCGAGGCCATGTCGGCGTCCATGAACACGATCGACGTGCCCCGGGCCATCGCGACCCCGGTCCGCACGGCCGCGCCCTTGCCGGAGTTCCAGGGGAGCTTCACGACATGCGATCGCGGGAACCCGCTCAACAGCTGCTGGGCGACCTCGGCGGTGCGGTCCGTACTGCCGTCATCGACAATGATCACTTCCGCGCCGGCGAGCCTGCCCAGCACGGAGGTGAGACGAGGCAGCGACTCCGGGAGCCGGTGCGCCTCGTTGAAGGCGGGGATGACGATACTGACGGGAACGTGGTCCAAGAGTCACTCCCAAGCTGGGTCGGCAGCGACGGAGGCAATTGTGATCGCCTGCCGATCTCGAGGTACTTCGGGCCGCCCGATGCCCGGCCGAAGTGTCGTCGATGCGACATCGCCAAGCCGTCAGGATTTGAGACGCCGTACCGGATGCGTGTCCGGCGGCTAACGACGCACCGACCGGCGGCCGACAGCATGCCAAAACCCCTGGACGGCGCATGACGGGGGCCGGGTGCCGGACCCGCGCCCGGCCCGCTCCGGCGGTCGGCGTCACGGTCCGCGTCCACTCGGAGTGTGAGCGCTCACTGGGACACCTCCGAGAATTCGCCGCGACACCGGATCCGAATACCGTCACTACAACCTCACAATCGGTAGCATCACCATCGGCTTCGCTGTCAGGACACCAGCCCGTGAGCGCGACCGTCCGCCCACGCGGTGGCAGCGCCCACGCGTATGCCCATGGCATCCTCCCGCAGGCACGATCCCCTCCTTCGCCCGCCACCCTGACATCGCCCCGACGCACATCCGACAGTCCACGGTTCGTCACACCACGACCGCTCCTCCCCCGGGCGGGGAGGGCACGGTACCGCCTGGAAAGCCGCGACCCGCGGGGTTGCGCCCCCAACGACGGCCGGGCCGGCGGACGACTTCCGCCGACTTCCGCCGTGACGATCGTCCGTTCGCCCGCTTTCGTATTCGACATTATGCGATCATGAAGCTTCGATCGGTTTCGGCGCGGGCCCGCACTATGTGACCGACGTCCCGGGCCACGTCCGGCCATCCGGTACGCATGAGCCGGACCCGCCGTCACCTCCGAATACGCGAAAAAGCCATAATCATTCATCCTTCGACTGATCCATGATATTCCGCCAATATCAGGCGACAACCAGACGATACCCGCTCCCCGCCGGCACACCCCCGGCCGAGTGGTGACGACCGGCAACCGGGCGGACACCGCACCTCGCGCTTCAGCGGACACGGCAAAGCGGGTGCTCCGCCCATGCGAGCACCCGTCCGACGGCGTCGGGCCGCTCCCGATACTGCTCACGGACACCTCCGGCACCGGATCAGCCGAATGGCGATCCGAGCGGGTCCGTCCCCGGCCTTTCCCAGCTCCGGCGGGCACGGCCGCCGACGGGATTCTCCCGGTACGTCACGGGAGCCGGAGGCGATACCCGATCACGTTTCCCCGCGCACCCGGCGCGCCACCTCCCCGCCCACCGTCGCGCCCCGACATATACCCCGGACAAAAACAGGGAACCCCCGCCGCCAGGAATTCGTCCAGTTCCCCCGACAAACGTCGACGCATCTGCGCTGAAAGTATCGTGGAGGTGAGATCCACCGGTTTCCGCGGGCCCGACGGGGGCACCCGGCGCGGACGGTACACAACGGTCCCCCTGGCCAGGCCGCCCGGGCCGGGGCACCCTGGATCCGGTGGGCGCCCCACATGGGGCGCCACGGGAGGGACAGGTGATGACGCAACGACGTCAGTTCGACGGGCCCGGCCCCGGAGGCGGCCCTGGCAGCGTCTCGTCCGGCGACAGCACGCCCGACAGCGGCAGGTCCGACAGCGGCACGGCCGCGGACGGGCCGGGCCCGCGGCCGACCGCTCCGGACCACCCCGGCAGCGGTCAGCAGAGCCAGCAGGACAAGACCGGCCGCCGCAACACCGGCGATCCCGGCCTGCGCGCGCTGATCGGCGCCGGCCGGTCACGGCTGCCTCCGGGGACGGCGATGCGAGCCCGCGACATCGCCCGCCCCGACCCCGACGACCTGGCCGAGGCCGAGCGCAGCGTTGTCATCCGCCGGCGCCCGTGGACGGATCCGACGGCCACCACCCCCCGGGGGCAGCGTCGACGTTAGAACGTCGGCGTCAGGGAGCCAGCGGCGCCGACGGCACCGGAACCTCACCGGTCCGCTCGTAGGAAGAGATCATCCCGATCCGCCGGACATGACGCTGTTCGGCGCTGAACGACGTCCGCAGGAACGTCTCGACGAAGTCCACGGCCTCGGGGACGGTGTGCAGCCGGGCACCGAGACTGATCACGTTGGCGTCGTTGTGCAGCCGGGCGAGCCGGGCGGTCTCGGTGCTCCAGACCAGCGCCGCGCGCACCCCGGAGACCTTGTTCGCGCAGATGACCTCGCCGTTGCCGGAGCCGCCGAGAACAATGCCGAAGGCGTCCGGCTCGCCCGCGGCCGCCACGGCGGCGGCAAGCACGTACGGCGGGTAGTCGTCGTCCGGGTCGTAGGTGGCAGGCCCGTGGTCGACCGGGGTGTGCCCCTGCTCGGTCAGCCACGTGATCAACGAGGCCTTCAGGTGGAAGCCCGCGTGGTCGGAACCAAGATGAACGCGCATGGGTGGAAATGATGCCCGCCCCCTGCGCTGCCCATGCCGGCTCCCCTCGAAAAGGAGGACAACGCACCCATCGGGCCGGGCTCCCATCCGGATCGGGCCTCGCCCGGCGCGGTCCGGCCGGACCGCCGGCACCGCCCGGTCGAACACGGGTACCGCCCGGCCGAACGGTTGACGTACCGCCCGGTCGAACGGTCGGGTGCCGCTCAGTCGAGCGGGGGCTCAGTCGAAGATGGGCGGGAGGTCCCGGGTGCGCTTGAGCTCGTAGAAGCCGGGCGTGCCGGCGACGAGCAGCACCCCGTCCCAGAGCCGCCCGGCGGCCTCGCCCTTCGGCGACGGGGTGACGACCGGGCCGAAGAAAGCCGTGTCCCCCACCGCGATCACCGGGGTTCCGACGTCCATGCCCACCCGGTCCATGCCGTCGTGGTGGCTGGCCCGCACCGCCTCGTCGAACTCGTCCGAGGTGGCCGCGTCCACGAGGTCCGTGGGCAGCCCGGCCTCGGTCAGCGCGGCGGCGAAGGTGTCGGCGTCCCACTCCGCCTTCTCCAGGTGACGACGCCGGCCCAGCGCCGTGTACAGCGGGAGCAGCACCTCGTCACCGTGGCGTGCCGCGGCGGCGGCACTGATCCGCACCGGCCCCCACGCGCGCTTCATCCCCTCCCGGTACCGCTGCGGGAGGTCCTCCCGGCCCTCGTTGAGAACGGCGAGGCTCATCACGTGCCAGCTGAACCGCACCGGCCGTACCTGTTCGACGTTCAGCGCCCAGCGCGACGTCAGCCACGCCCACGGGCAGCTCGGGTCGAACCAGAAACCGGCCTGTGCGGGAGCGGACGGGTCGGGAGAGCCGGCAGGCCCCGGTTGCGCTCCGGAGGCAGGTGACGGGCGTGTGGACACGGTCTCGATCCCGGGCTGTGTGGTCACAAGTCACTCCTGATCACCAGAAACGGGCACGCCGGCAGGACGATCATGGGTGCCGCGCCGCCGGAAGGCCCGGGTTCATCGGTCACTCAGGCCCAACCACCAGGGGCGGGTGGCTACTTCCCGGATCGGGCGAGATAGCTCGCGACCCTGTTGACCACCGCCACGAACGGCACGGCGGCGACCGCTCCGGGGATGCCGGCAAGCACCCCGCCCGCGGACAGCGAGACGACGATCGCCAGCGGATGCAGCCGCACCGCCCGCCGCATGACCAGCGGCTGGAGCAGATGGCCTTCGATCTGCTGCACGGCGAGCACCACGCCGAGGATGACCAGCGCGGGTACCAGGCCGTTGGAGACGAGCGTGACCAGGATGGCCGCCACGCCCGCCACCGTCGCGCCGACGATCGGGATGAACCCGCCGAGAAAGGTCAGCAGTGCCAGCGGCGCGACCAGGGGAACCCCGACGACCAGCAGGCCGATGGTGATGCCGATCGCGTCCACCAGCGCGACGAACATCGTCCCGCGGATGTATCCGGTGACGGTCGCCCACGCCTCCTTCCCCGCGCCCCGGACCCGTTCCTCGGTGCCAGGGGGGAAACGGGTCACGATCCAGTCCCAGATCCGGTCACCGTCGTGGACGAAGAAGAAGGTCGCGAACAGGGTGAGCAGGATGCCGGTGAGCACCTCCGCGGCGACCGTGGCGCCGGAGAGCACACCGGAGACCAGCCGTCCCCGGTTGTTCGCCAACGTCCTGGTGATGTCGTTGGTGAGATCGTCCAACTGGCTCTGCGACAGGTGCAGCGGGCCGTCCCGCAGATAGTCGCGGACCTGCTCCACACCCTGGCTGACCTGGTCGGAAAGGCTCGGGAACTCGTTGGCCGCGTTGAAGCCGACGCCCACTCCGGCGCCCGCCACCAGAATCAGGAAGCCGAAGACGGTCACGAAGGACGACACCAGCTTGGGCACCCCGTGCCGGCGCAGCCGCATCGCCGTCGGGTAGATCAGGGCGCTGACGAGCAGACCGGCGATCACCGGGATCACCACGACGCGGACGCGCCCGATGACGATCATGAATATGTAGATCGCCACGCCGATGACGAGCAGGCGCCACGACCATCCGGCGGCCACCCGCAGGGATACCGGTACGTGCGGATCACCCGTTCCGGCCGGGGCGGCGGTTCCCGCCGCCGGGGCGTCCGCCTGTGGCGCCGGCGGGGCGTCCGTTCGTGGCGGGGTGCCGGGTCCCGCGGCCGGGGCGGGAT
>NZ_CAAAFS010000123.1:0-6047 GCF_900634755.1 Protofrankia symbiont of Coriaria myrtifolia | reverse complement strand
GTCCGCCGCCGCGCCGGCGGGGACAGTGCTGGACTGGGCGGCGGCGTCCGACGGCACCGCGTCCGGACCCGGACTGTTCACGGACTCCGTCTCCTGGGTCGCTGCCTGCGCAGCAGGCACCTCCGGGGGCGGAGCCTGCGGAGGGTCCGTCTGCGGAGCCGAAGCGTCCGGAGCCGACGTGTCCGGAGCCGACGTGTCCGGAGCCGACGTGTCCGGAGCCGAAGCGTCCGGAGCCGAAGCGTCCGAGGGCGGGTTTTCCGAGGGCGGGGGCTCAGTGGCCGGTACCCGCGTGTCCGGCGCGGGATCATCCGGACGGGCCCGGCGTCCGCGACCGATCCTCCACTTCACGGGAGCTCCCGGTCCGCCGCCACGGTGGCCTCACTGATCAAACCCGTCACCCGCTGTGCCCCTTCCCCGGCGTCAGCCCCCGCGGTGCCACCTTCGTTCCCGTGCCACCCTGCTCGACAAGCCGGGCGTCGGCTCCGCAAACACTGCTCGAATCCCCCGTATCAAACCCGACAGCGGACGAGCTGGACAGTCGTGCGCCGTCATCGGGCAGGTCCGGGTGGAGCCGGCACGACCAGTGCGGAAGGCATGGGAGACTGGAAAGCCGTCGGGCTCTCTCCGTCGCGCCGACCGGCCCGCCAGGCCGGGACGTTCGACGCCTCGTCCCGGACCGAACAGACTCGGGCCGGCGGGCTGGAGCCAGCAGAGCCCACGGAGCAACCGGACATCGTCCGTCCACCGCCGCTGGATCGAAAGGACCTGTGTGTCAGCCAACAACCTCACCCGCGACGAGGCGCGTGAGCGCGCCCGGCTGCTCAACGTGTCCTCATATGAGGTGAATCTTGACCTGATCAGCGGTGACACCACGTTCGCGTCACGGACTGTGGTGCATTTCACCAGCACTGAGCCGGGCGCCGCCACCTTCATCGAGCTGACCGCCCCGGCCGTGCGCACGGTGACTCTCAACGGCCGCGCGCTGGACCCGGCCGAGGCACACGACGGCAACCGGATCACCCTGACGAATCTGCGGGAGGCCAACGAGCTGGAGGTGGTGGCCGACTGCGCGTACTCGAAGACGGGTGAGGGGCTGCACCGGTTCGTCGACCCGGTCGACTCCGCCGTCTACCTGTACACGCAGTTCGAGACCTACGACGCGCACCGCATGTACGCCTGCTTCGACCAGCCGGACCTCAAGGCGGTCTTCAAGCTGTCGGTGGTGGCGCCGTCGGAGTGGCGCTGTATCTCCAACGGCCGGCATCTTGAGACCACCGACGCCGGGCAGGGCCGGACCTTCTGGCTGTTCGAGCCGACACCGGTCGTCTCGACCTACATCACCGCGCTGGTCGCTGGCCCCTACCACGAGGTGCGCGACCACCACGACGGGATCGACCTCGGCCTGTACTGCCGGCGGTCGCTCGCCGAGTTCCTCGACCCCGAGGAGATCTTCACCATCACCAGGGCCGGGTTCGACTTCTACCACCGGGTGTTCGACTACCGGTACCCGTTCGGCAAGTACGACCAGCTCTTCGTCCCGGAGTTCAACGCCGGGGCGATGGAGAACGCCGGCTGTGTGACCTTCCTGGAGGACTACGTCTTCCGCGCGAAGGTCACCGAGGCCCGTCGGGAGCGCCGGGCCGAGACGATCCTGCACGAGATGGCGCACATGTGGTTCGGCGACCTGGTGACGATGCGCTGGTGGGACGACCTGTGGCTGAACGAGTCGTTCGCCACGTTCATGTCGGTGCTCGCCCAGGTGCGCTCGACCCGGTTCACCAACGGCTGGACGACGTTCGCGAACGCCGAGAAGGGCTGGGCCTACCGGCAGGACCAGCTCTCCTCCACCCACCCGATCGTCGCCGACGCCCCCGACATGGAGGCCGTGCGCACCAACTTCGACGGCATCACCTACGCCAAGGGCGCCTCCGTCCTCAAGCAGCTGGTGGCCTGGGTGGGCCAGGAGGAGTTCCTCACCGGCCTGCGCTCGTACTTCCGCCGCTACGAGTACGGCAACACCTCCCTGCGTGACCTGCTCGACGAGCTGGAGAACGCCAGCGGCCGTGACCTGACGGTGTGGTCGGCGGACTGGCTGGAGACCACCGGTGCCAACACCCTGCGGCCCCGGTTCGAGACCGGCTCCTCGGGGCTGTTCACCACCTTCGACGTGGTGCAGGAGCCGGCGTCCTCGCCGCCGACGGCGAGCGCGACCCTGCGGCCGCACCGGCTGGCGATCGGCCTGTACGACCGCGCCTCCGACGGGTCGCTGCAACGCCGCGAGCGCGTCGAACTCGACGTGGTCGGCGCGCTGACCGAGGTGCCGAAGCTCGTCGGGGCCCGGCGGCCCGACCTGGTGCTGCTCAACGACGACGACCTCACCTACGCCAAGGTTCGCCTCGACGACCGTTCGCTGGCCACGCTGATCGACTCGATCGGGACGATCCGCGAGTCGCTGCCACGCACCCTGTGCTGGGCAGCCGCCTGGGACATGACCCGAGACGCGGAGCTGGCCGCGCGCGACTACGTCAAGCTCGTGCTGTCCGGGGTGGCAGCCGAGGACGACATCGGCGTCGTCCAGTCGCTGCTGGCAAAGGCCCAGCTCACCATCAACACTTACGGGGATCCGGCGAACCGGACGCGGGCCCTGCGCGAGCTGTCCGCCCGTGTCGAGGAGCTGCTGCGCGCCGCCGCGCCCGGCAGCGACCTGCAACTGGTGCACGCGACCACGTTCGCCCACGCCGAAGAGCCCGACCAGGTCGCACGGATCCGCGCGATCTTCGAGGGCACCGACGTCGTCGACGGCCTCGTGCTGGACACCGAACTGCGCTGGACGCTGCTGATCCAGCTGGTGGCGCGCGGCGTCTACGGCCTTGCGGAGATCGAGGCGGAGCTCGCCCGTGACCGGACGGCGACCGGCGAGAAGCGGGCCGCCACCGCCCGTTCGGCCCGCCCGACCGCCGAGGCGAAGGCCGCCGCCTGGTCAGCGGCGATCGACTCCGACACGCTGTCGAACCACCTGCTCGTGGCGACCCTGGGCGGTTTCTGGATCCCCGGCCAGGAGGAGCTGACCCGGCCGTACGTGAGCCGTTTCTTCACCGAGATCGGCGAGATTTGGCGGACGAGGACCTTCGACACCGCTCAGACGATCACGCAGATGCTCTTCCCGTCCGCGATCGTCGAACCGGCGACGGTGGAGGCGGTGGACGCCTACCTGGCCGAGGCCGATCCCGGCCCCGCCCTGCGCCGGGCCCTGGTCGAGGGCCGCGACGGCCTGCTGCGCGCCCTGCGCGCCCGCGCCAAGGACGCCGAAGCCGCCGCCAGTTCCTGATCCCACTGATCCCGCTGAAACATCCACAACCAGACGCCGCGAACACCGACAACGAAGACCATCCGGACCGCACGCTCCGCGGCTTGGCAGGGTACTTGGAGGGGTGGGCACGACTCCCATCCCTCCAAGGCCAGGAGCCTCCGCCAGGTCCGGAGCGGCCCGGTTTCCACTTGACCATGCCTGCAGAATGCAGGCATGACGGTTACCATCACGATACGTGATGTTCCGGAGGACGTGCGAGACGCGCTGAGTGAGGACGCCCGCCGGCAGGGGCAGTCCCTGCAGGCATTCCTGCTGGGCATGCTCACCCGTCAGGCGCGGTTCGCGCGGAACCGGCGGATACTCGCGGCGGTCGAGCGTGAGCTCGCGGGCGGCGACGGAGCCGGCCCAGATGCACCTGACGCCGCACAGGTCCTCGCGGCCGCCCGCGCCCAGCGTAACGGCGGCCGGCCCGACAGCGACAGCGCCGGTTGATCGTCGTTGACGCGTCCGTCCTGGCGAACGCGCTGGTCTACGCCGACGAGCGCGGCCAGCGGGCACGGGTGGCGCTGGGACACGACACCGAGTGGGCGGCACCCGAACACTGGATGGTCGAGGTCTTCTCCGTGATGCATGGCCTCACGCTCGGTAAGAAAATCAGTGAAGAGCGGGCGCGTAGCGCCATCGCCCGGCTTCCTCATCTCGGGGTGGACCATGTCCGTATCGATGCGCTGCTGCCTCGCATGTGGCAGCTTCGATCCGGGATCAGCGGCTACGACGCCGCATATGTCGCGCTCGCCGAAGCGCGCGATCTTGCTCTGGTGACTTCCGACAGCCGGCTGGCCCGCGCCGCGATGCCGTTCTGCGCCGTACGGCTGGTGGAATAGCCGTCCGGCCGGTGGAACAGCTGTGGCCATTCGGTGAGCAGGCTGCGGAGTCCCATCGGGAGTCCCCCATCGGGAGTCCCCCATCGGGAGTCCCATTGCGGGGCGGCACACTACAGACTTCCGCACCCTGCGCGCCCGCGTCAGGGACGCCGAAGCCGCCGCCTGCTCCTGAGCCAGCCGACGACGGTTCAATAGGTCAGAAGGCGGGGGACCAGGAAGGCGCTACCGGAACCAGGAATTTCCAAAGCTCGCAAACGTCCACAGACAGACAGCTCACCATCCTCCGTGTCAATCTGACAGACCGTGACATACCCAAGCCTGGGCTACCGGGAATGTCCCAGGCCACTGACGTGGAGAAGAACGACCATGAGCCGTGCAAGCTCGCGATCGTCGGTATCCAGCCGAGGACGGTCGACTGCTACGGGAGTCCAGTGGCACCGCTGGGTGGTTGAGCCGCTGGGCGGGCGAGCCTGTGGCCTGCCCTGTCCGGCTGGGAGCACTCCGCACCCGGCCGGACAGGCCGCGCCGGTCCGTCGGTCGGCCTGACCTGGTCGGGTCAGGTGCGGAAGGGGCCGGTGATCTCGAAGGTGATGCCGCCGGAGGCGGAGTCGGTGGTGCCTCGCTGGGAGGAGAAGTACAGCCGCTGGCCGTTCGGGGTGAAGGCGGGGCCGGTGATTTCGGACGAGTTGTGGCCCACCAGGCGCAGGAAGGGAGCCACGATGTCGTCCGGGGTGATGATGCAGATCTCCAGGTTGCCGCCGTCCTCGGCGACGTACAGGTCGCCGTATGTCGACCCGGTGATGTTGTCGACGCCGGTCAGCGGGGCGGAGCCGGGAGACACCAGCGAGTCGTCGTAGGCGAGTTCGAACGTGTTGGTGTCGACGTGCAGCTCCCACACCCGGTTGTCGCCCTTGGTGGTGAACCAGGCGGTGTTGTTCGCGTAGTGGACGCCCTCGCCGCCGTTGAAGTGCTTCGCGCCGGACACCTGGTTGCGGGTGGCGGTCGGTGAGCCGTCCACGTCCGGGACGGTCTGCCAGGTGAACGTCCCGGACGTGCCGCTGCCGGCGACCAGCACCTCAAGGGTGCCCGCGGAGAGATTTCCCCAGGTGGTCGGACGGAACCGGTAGAAGCAGCCGTCGGTCTGGTCCTCAGTCAGGTAGATGACCTGGCGGACCGGGTCGGCCGCGGCCGCTTCATGCTTGAAACGGCCCATGGCCGGACGGCTCACGGCGGACGCGCCGGTGGCCGGGTAGGTCTCCCAGACCTGCCCTGTGGAGGTTTCCTCGCACGACAACCAGGTGCCCCAGGGGGTCGCCCCGCCCGCGCAGTTGGAGCTGGTGTTCGAAAGGATCCGCTGGGCGGAGATGATGGTGCCACTGGAGTTGAACCGCAGCACCGAGACGCCACCGCCACCGCTACCGACCTCGGAGTTGGACGCGTATATCCAGCCCGTGCCGTTCGGGAAGACCGCGCCGCCGTCCGGGGCGTTGTGCCAGGTATAGCTGGTCCCGGAGACCACCTGGCTGGAACGGGCGACGATGCGGCTGGTAAAGCCACTGGGAAGCATGACACCATTGGCGTCGGCGGACAGCAGCGATCCGTAGGGGCTGGGACCGTTCTGGGCGGGAGCGGCCAGAGCCGTGTCCCACATCGCGCCGGAAAAGGCGAGAACACCCGCTCCGGCGACAGCGGAACGCAAGAATGTTCGCCGTTCCATTACCGACCCCCAAAATACGGTGACAGCGCCGGGCCGGCGGCGGTGAATTCCCTGCTCTTTCGTCGCCGACAGCCCTTCCGGACGGGATTGTCCGGGCCGTCGGTAACACTAGGACGAAACCGGTGGACGTAGGAGG
>NZ_CAAAFS010000122.1:0-3056 GCF_900634755.1 Protofrankia symbiont of Coriaria myrtifolia | reverse complement strand
ACACAGTCCTGACCGGCAGAGGGACGGGGAGACCTGCCAGACCCAACCCTCTCACCCAGACACAAGACACACCAGAACTAAGCAGCGACAGTCTAGTAGTTTGCGGTCAGCCAATGTTCACCCTGTCCGCCACGCCCGGGCGGGGCCCCTGGCGGCGTTGCCAGAATCCTCGTGTAGCGCCGCTACACGACGGTTCCCGACGCCTTGCCAGGACCACCTGGACGCGACGGCCAGAGCAGACACCGGCTGACGCGGTATCAGGAAGAACGAACAGGGATCGCGAAATCCGCGGGACCCGGACGAACACGGCCGTCCACCGCGCACGGAAAAAATCGCGTGTTCTTCGGCTGTTCGGGAGGCCGCTGAACAACGACGCCCGCCCTGTCCACGGGAAAACTGGTGACGTCAACCGGGACATGTTGGCCAGGCAGCCCGACCGGGCATGGCGCCGGCCTACGGCCCCGGAGCGGGCCTGGCATACAACATCGCGATCGCGCCTACCACGACACGATCGCGATTCGGGCGGTGCACGACATCCGACAAGCTGTGTCCGACAAGCTGTTGTCCAACAGCCGCTGCCCCACAAGCCGCTGCCCGACAAACCGCCTCAGAGCGAGACCAACACCCTGGTCGGCCCGCCGTGGGAGGCGGACGGGTCGGGGCCGGCGGCGTCGGCCAACTGGCGCAGGCCGTTGACGATCCCGTTGACGATGTCGCCGAGGGCGAAACTGGAGGTCATCGTCAGGACGGCAAGCCCGGCGGCCTGGTCGGTGACGCGCTGTCTGGCCCCCCGCGTCGTCCCGATGTGGACGAACCGCTGGCCGGGAGAGACCAGGATGGCGACAGCCGGATCGCTCGGGCGTCCCACCAGGTTGGCCAGCAGCCGTTCGGCGAACAGCGCCGGGTCGTCGTCGACGGCGCCCACCCGGACGGCGAACCGGATGCCGGTGCGGGCCTGCGCTACCGCCCGCGCCCGTTCGAGCCGGTCGCGCTGCTCCCAGGTGAAGGGCTCACCAGCTGCCACTGGCACCGCCCGCGCCGGGTGAGGCCACGTGCGGGTGCTCACCTTCGGCGGCGGCCGCGGGCGGATCCCCGACCCAGACCTCGTCATGCTCCCAGGACCGCCCCGGCCGGTAGCGGGACGGGCCGCTGCCCCGGCTCGACAGCAGCGTGAGCCCGATCGCGACCAGGAACCCGCCGATGATCGTCCCGCCGTAGACGGCCCAGGCCTCCAACGGCGTGAGCGGATCGGGACTGTACCGATCCCCGATGTCCTGCGCCAGGGCGGCGCCGCACATCGCGGGAAGAGCGAGAACAGCCAGCGTCACGACGGTGAGTACGCGGCGGGTGGTGGTCAGCCGAGGACGTCGACGAGTCACGTTGCGAAGGTTACCGGGTGATTGGCCCATGGTCGCCTGAAACCGAGTCCAGGCGGTACGCCCCGCCAGGCAGCCCAGCCCGACCACGGCCTGATCATTACTTTACGTAGCAAAGTCCATCGTCTGCTGTCGCCTTCGGCCGCTGCCACCGCCGGCCGCCGGCGCCTTCGGCCACCATCACCTCCAGCCGGCCGTGTCGCCTCCCTCCAGCCGCCGTCGCCGTCGCCGTCGGCCACCGTCACGCCCGCCGGGCCTGTTCGCGCACCTGGGCGAGCAGCCCGGCCAGGCGGTGTACCCGCGGGTCGGCCCGCAGCCGCTCCACGGTGACGGACCGGCCGTCGGCGTCGGTCACCGGCAGCCGCCAGTTCGGGTACGCGTCCACGGTGCCGGGCAGGTTCGGTTGACGCAGGTCACCCAGGGCGTCGCCCGGCGCCGCGAGCACGATCCGTGCCGGCGAGCGGACAAGCAGGCCGTGCAGGGCGAAAGCAACCTCGCGCAGCGCCGACTGGTCGAGATCGTCCACGGCGGTGGGAGCCACGGCCAGCAGGCCCTCGGCCCGCAGCAGCGCGATCAGCGCGTCCCGTTCCCGCCGCCATGCCCGCAGCTCGGCATCTGGTGAGTGTCGCAGCAGGCCACGGCGGGCCCGGACCCGCACGTGCGCGCCGGTGAGGTAGCCGGCGACGGTGGGCAGGTCGTGGGTGGTGATGCTCGCCATCGCCGGTTCCCGCCAGCGTCGCGGCGGCAGCGGCTCACCGTCGGCGTCGCGTTCGAACCAGGCGACGGTCGAGCCGAGCACCCCGGCGCGGGCCAGCCGCGCCGCGACCGAGGACTCGACCGTGCCGAGATCCTCACCGACGACGAGCGCCCTGGCCCGGGCCGCCTCGAGCGCGAGCAGGCCGAGCATGGCGTCGGCGTCATAGCGGACGTAGGTACCCGCCGCCGCGGAGTTCCCGGTCGGGATCCACCACAGCCGGAACAGGCCGAGGACGTGGTCGACCCGGATGCCGCCACCCCGGCGGAGCACGGCGGCGACCATCTGCCGGAACGGCGCGTAGCCGGTCTCCGCCAGCCGGTCGGGCCGCCATGGCGGCAGCGCCCAGTCCTGGCCCTGCTGGTTGAACCCGTCCGGGGGCGCGCCCACGGTCGCACCGGCGGCGAAGACGTCCCGCAGCGCCCAGGCGTCCGCGCCACCCGGATCCACGCCGACCGCGAGGTCGTGCACGATACCGACGGTCATCCCGGCGTCGCGGGCGGCTGCCTGCGCGGCGGCGAGCTCGGCGTCGCAGGCATGCTGCAGCCAGCGGTGGAAGGCGATCCGTTCCCGCAGCTCGACGCGGGCGGCGGCGACGGCGGGGCTGTGCGGGTCGCGCAGGTGCGCCGGCCAGCGCCGCCAGTCCGGGCCGTGCCGTTCGGCAAGAGCGCACCAGGTCGCGAAGTCGGTGAGGCCGTCGTGCCCTGTCTCCGGTCCGTCCGCCTCGCCGGGTCCAGCGACCTCTCCGGGCCCGGAGACACTGAACAGCAGCTCCAGGGCGGCGAGCTTGGCCCGCCACACCGCGTCCCGGTCCAGAAGCCCGGCACGGCCCGCGGCCGGCCCGGCCTCCCCCGGGTCGTCCCCCGCCAGCCCACCATGTTCCGGGCTGCTGTCCGCGGGTTCGACGGCCACCAGCCCGCGGATAC
>NZ_CAAAFS010000121.1:0-27074 GCF_900634755.1 Protofrankia symbiont of Coriaria myrtifolia | reverse complement strand
AGCCCACCATGTTCCGGGCTGCTGTCCGCGGGTTCGACGGCCACCAGCCCGGTATCCGCGGGCTCGCCGTCCCGCGGCTCGTCCGCCGGCGGTGGGTCGGCGGCGGCCGCGGCGCGGGCGGTGGCGGCGAGCTGGTCGACCCGGGTCCGGGTGGCGGCGTCCGCCCGGGCGTATTCGGGCAGGTCCTGCGGATGCAGGTACAGCGGGGAGGCGAAGCGTCGGCTCGCCGGAAAGTACGGGGACGGTTCGACGGGAAACGTCGGGGCGGCCGCGTGCAGCGGATTGACCAGCAGCACGTCGGCGCGCCCGCCCTCCTCGCCGCCGGACCAGGCCGCGAGGTCGGCGAGGTCGGCGTAGTCGCCCATCCCCCACGAGCCGGCCGACCGCAGCGCGTACAGCTGGATCATCCATCCCCAGGCCCGGCCGGGAACGGCCCCGGCCGGGCCGGGCACCGCGTCCGGCACGACGACGAGCTGTGCCGTGGCTGTGACGGCACCGGCCCGCAGCCGCAGCACATGATCGCCCAGTGGCAGGCCCGCGGGCAGGGCCAACGGGACGCCGAGGAGTTCCCGGCCGTCGACCCGCCGCCGCCCGACGGTCGCGCCCCATCCGGTGAGGTCGCGGCGCCCACCGTCCTCGAGCTCCAGCTCGGCGACGGGGACCGTGCCGGCGGGCACCCGCGCGATCACCGGCGTGGGC
Source organism: Protofrankia symbiont of Coriaria myrtifolia (assembly GCF_900634755.1). Taxonomy (NCBI): domain Bacteria; kingdom Bacillati; phylum Actinomycetota; class Actinomycetes; order Frankiales; family Frankiaceae; genus Protofrankia; species Protofrankia symbiont of Coriaria myrtifolia. The sequence goes on along the minus strand of NZ_CAAAFS010000121.1, from coordinate 26,375 downwards.
GCGGACCGCCGTACGATCACACAGGCGGGCAGCGGACGCCGCCACGGCGCGTCACGAGCCGTGGCAAGGGCCGCGGCCGGGTCCGCCGTGTCGACGTCGAGCAGGCCGAGCACCGCCCGCACGACCTGCGGGTCGACGGCGACCTCCCGGTCGTCGGCGTCGACGTAACGGGTGGCGACGCCGTACACGTCCGCCAGCTCCGCCAGCGGCGGGTCGATGCCGCCGGCCCGGACGGCGCGGCCATTCCCCGCGGCCTGGCCAGCGGGGCCGCTGCCGGCACCGCTGCCGGCGCCCGGACCGCTGCCGCTTCCTGCGCCGGTCCCCCTGTCGGTGCCGTTCCCGATACCGGCATCGGGACCGGTGCCGGTATCTGAGCCGCCGCTACTGTCAGTGCTGCTGCCGGTGCTGCTGTCGCTGTCGTCAGAGGCCACGGCCGAATCCTCTCGCCCGCCGGGGCCCGTGGTCGGACGCCCGGGCGAACCCGGCCGGCCCTGCCGAGCTGACCTCGTCCCAACCGCCGGGAAGACCACCGTCGCTGCCCGCCTCGAACGGTGCCGACCACAACACGTCCCCGGGAACCGGCAGTGACAGCCGCATGCGCGCGCCTCCGCGCGGAGCCTCCTCGGCCCGCACGCTTCCGCCGTGCATGGCCGCGGCATCGGCGACGATGGCCAGACCCAGCCCGGAGCCGGGCAGCCCGCGCGCGGACGCGGCGCGGTAGAACCGGTCGAAGACCCGCAGGCGCTCCTCCGGCGCGATGCCCGGACCCTGATCGGTGACGACGACCTCGCCGTTCCCGACAGCCACCAGCACCTCACCCTGCGGAGGGGAGAACTTCACCGCGTTGTCGAGCAGGTTCGTCACAGCCCGTTCCAGCATGTGCGGCCGCCCGTCGACAGGGGACGAGACCGCGGTCACCACGATCTGGACGTTCTTCGCCTTGGCCCGCCGGCGTACCCGCTCCGCCGCGGCATGGACGATCTCGGTCAGGTCGGTGCGTTCCACGTCCTCGGGGGGAGCTTCGTCGCGGGCCAGTTCGACCAGTTCGCTGACCAGCCCGCTGAGTTCCCGGATCTGGGCGTCGACGTCACGCAACAGGGCGTCCCGGTCGTTCGCGGGCAGCGCGCGCCGCGGGTTGGCCTCCGCCCGCAACAGCAGTTCGATGTTGGTGCGCAGGCTGGTCAGCGGGGTGCGCAGCTCGTGGCTGGCGTCGTCGACGAGCTCGCGCTGGCGGGCCCGGGATGCCTCCAGTGCCCGCAGCATGCTGTTGAGGCTGCTGGCCAGCCGGGCAATCTCGTCACTGCCAGTGACAGGTATCAGCGCGGACAGGTCCTGGGTGCGGGCCACTTCCTCGGCGGCGGCCGCGGCTGCGTTCACCGGTTTGAGGGACGCCCGCGCGATCAGCCTGCCCAGCAGCACCGCCCCGGCCACGCCGGCCACGCCCACCCCCAGCAGGATCAGCCCGAGGGTGCGCAGCGTCCTGTCGACGTCGGCCATGGGTCGGGCCAGCTGGATCGCGCCCGGGGTGCGGCCGGGGACGAACAGCAGGGGAACGGTCGCCACCCGGTAACGCGCACCATCCACGGTGACGGTACGCAACTGTTTGTCCGTGACCCCCTCGGCCACGGCGAGGTCGGTGTCGTTCACCGGCAGCGTCACCGACTGCCCCGCCCAGGTGGCCGTGCTGCCGTCCTCGAGAATGATCTGGGCCGGCAGGCCGAAGTTGGATCCGGTCAGCCATCGCGGGCCGCGAGCGCCCGGTGGCATGCTCGGCATGACCGTCCGGGCCACCGCCTGGGCCTGCTCGGTCAGCTGGTCGTCGATGGAGTTGTTGAGCACGATCCCGGTCGAGGCGAGCGCCACGCCCGCGACCACGGCCACGACGGCGGCCACCGCGACGCCGATCAGCACCACCATCCGGTTGCGCAGCGACAGATGGCTGTGTGCGAAACGCCGCCGCCAGGATGTCCTGTCCGCGGCGGCGTGTCCGGGACTTCCGATTCCGGCCGTCTCCACCGGCGCCCCCTGTTGCCACCCGGTGGTGTCCGGGCCGGGCCAGGCACTCATCCTGACCGCGCCGTCATGCCGGCGCCTTCACAACAGGCCAGAGCGTGACCGAGCGAGACGCGGCCGAGCGGGGCGCGACCGGCCAGGAGGCGGCGGGCCGGGACGTGACGGGCCGGGAGCCGGCCCGGTCACGGCGGCCGGGACGTCGTCCGTGCCTGTCCAACGCTTCCTCCCGCCGTCCGTCACACCCGGGCCTGCCGTGTCACCGGCGGCCGTACCCGCCCATACCCTCCTCGCATCGCACCATCCGTCACGCCGTACCGTCCGTCACGCCGTACCGTCCGTCACGCCGTACCGTCCGCGGCGCGCTGCCGGTCATGCCGTCTCCCGCAGGACATAGCCGACCCCACGGACCGTGTGCAGCAGCCTGGGCTCGCCGCCGGCCTCCAGCTTGCGGCGCAGATAGCTGACAAACACCTCAAGGGAGTTCGAGGACGGACCGAAGTCGTAGCCCCACACCCTCTCCATGATCGTCGAACGTGACAGCACCTGGCGCTGATGGGCCAGGAAGAGCTCGAGCAGGTCGAACTCGGTCTTGGTGAGGGTCAGCTCACGGTCACCACGGGTAACCTGCCGGCTGCCCGGGTCGAGCCGGACGTCGGAGAACGTCAGCACCTGCGGCCGCCCCGGGCCGGGGCCGGCGGAGTCCGCGGACCCGCCGGCGGCCACCGCGGCGGCGCTGGCCGCCCGGGCCGACAGCGACGCCCGGCGGGTGAGGGCACGCAGCCGGGCGAACAGCTCCTCCAACGCGAACGGCTTGACCAGATAGTCGTCGGCCCCGACGTCCAGACCGCTCACCCGGTCGGCAAGCCCGTCACGGGCAGTAAGCATGAGGACGGGTAGGTCGTCACCGCGGGCCCGCAGCCGCCGGCAGGCCTCCAGGCCGTCCACCCGCGGCATCATCACGTCGAGCACGACGATGTCCGGCCGGTCGCGGGTGACGGCGTCCAGCGCCTCGGCGCCGTCCTGGGCGGAGCTGACCTCGTAACCTTCGAACCTCAGCGACCGTTCGAGGGACTCCCGGACCGCCGGCTCGTCGTCGACCACCAGTACACGCACATCACACAGTCTGCCCGGCCCACACCGTGGCGGGAGCCGGTGCGAGCAACTCTCAGCTTCGCCTACCGTGATCCTTATCAGCGGTTCAGCTACCAGCCGTGTACCGGCCGCGCTCCCGCCGGTCGTGCTCCCACCGACCACGCTCCCCCGGCCGTCCGGCCCCGATGGCGGAGCCGGCACGGCCGTGGAGCGCCGCGCAGGCGGGCTCAGCTGGAGCCGGACGCCGGACCGGATGACCGGCCGACCGGTGAGCGCGCGGGTCGGGGCAGCTCCGCGATGGGCCCGCTGTCGGTCACGTTGGCCGCCGCCCGCGGGTCGGCGCCGCCGTCCTCCTCCTCGTCGGCGCCCGGCCTCTTCTCCTCCTCATCATCGTCGATCATGACGACCTCGCTGCGCTGGACGCTGCCGAGTTCGATGCCCTCGGCGTCCAGCGCCGCACGGAAGCGCTCCCGCAGGGCGCGGGCGATGTCCCACTGCTTCAGCGGCTGGGTCTTGACGATGACGCGCAGTGTGTAGCCGTCCGCGGTCATCGTCTCCATCCCCCACACCTCGGGTTCTTCGAGGATGGCGGCGGCGAACCGCGGATCCGTCCAGAGCTTGTCCGCCGTCCGTTTGAGGATCCGCTTGGCCGTGGCCACGTCGGTGTCGTAGTCGAGCGGTACGTCGAGCACTGTCCGTGCCCACTGCTGGCCCTTGTTCCCCACCCGGGCGATCTCGCCGTTGCGCACGTACCAGACGGTGCCCTCGACGTCGCGCAGGCGGGTGACGCGCAGGCTGACCGCCTCGACGTTCCCACTGACCGGCCCCACGTCGATCACGTCGCCCACCCCGTACTGATCCTCCAGCAGCATGAACATGCCGGCCAGGAAGTCCCGGACGAGGTTCTGCGCGCCGAAGCCGACCGCGACACCGACGATCCCGGCGCTGGCCACGATCGGCGCGAGGTTGATGTCCAGCTCGCCGAGGATCGTCACGAAGGCGATCCCGAAGACGATGATGGACGTGACGCTGCGCAGCAGCGATCCGACCGTCTCGGCGCGCTGCCGGCGCCGCTCCAGCAGCACGGTGGGATCGCCGAAGGCGCCCAGCAGCACCGTGCGCCCGGAACGCAACAACCCTCCCGAGTTCCCGCTGGAGGCCCGGCGGGTCGTCCGGACGATGAACCGGTGCAGCAGCGACCGGATGAGGAAGGCCGCCACCAGGATCAGCACGATCTTCAGCGGGGTGCCGACGAAGACGTCGGCACCCCCGGCGAGGTACTGACTGTGGGTGATGTCGTAGACCGTCCGGCACAGCACCCCGGGCTGGTCTCCGCAGGCGTTCTGCAGCGCGTTCCTGAGCTGGTCCAGGCTGGACGGCGGCGGGATGTCGGTCGGGGTCGGTACGGGCGCGCTCACGGACGCGGCGGGCGATGGCGCCGCGCTCGACGCCTCGGCCGCCGAGGGCAGTAACGACCCGAACGACTGGGCAAGCAGGAACGGGGAGTTGGCCACGGCCTCCAGTCAGCTCCTCACACGTGATCGGTTGGCGAATGTTCCGATGGACGTCCCCCGGGGATCCGGCCGCGTCCAGTCTTACCTGTGGGCGTCAGCCCCCGGACGAGGGGGCTGACGCCCGGCTATGACGCGCCGACGACGATCTGTCACACTGAGCGTGTGAAACACGAGCCGAGTTGCGCGGTGTGTCAATGATTACCTGACGACAATCGCGAACCCACTCGCGTTCGGGGCCCGAAGGCGGTTGACTGTCTCAGTGTCACCGGTGGCTAGCTTGTGACGGCCGCCATCCGGTAGGGCGAGGAGGTCGGCGCGTGACAGAGGCGCTGGTTCTCAATGCCACGTATGAACCGTTATGCGTGGTTTCACAGAGGCGTGCGCTGGTGCTCGTGCTCACCGAGAAAGCAGTCATGGTCGAGCCCGGGGACAAGGTTCTCCATTCGGCCACGTACACGGTCGAGGTGCCTGTCGTTGTGCGACTGGCCCGGTTCGTCCGTGTACCTTACCGCTCGCAGGTCCCCCTCACCCGCAAAGGGGTGCTAGCTCGGGACCATCACCGTTGCGTCTACTGTGGTGCGCCGGCGACATCGCTGGATCACGTCATCCCCCGCTCCCGCGGGGGCGCGCATGTATGGGAGAACGTGGTGGCGGCCTGCGGCCGCTGCAATCATCTGAAAGCCGACCGGGCAGTTGCCGATCTCGGTTGGCGGCTTCGCACGGCGCCTCGAGCGCCGAGCGGAGCCGCTTGGCGCATTCTGGGCAGCCGTCGGATGGATCCACGCTGGTCGCGCTATCTCAGCTCCGACGGCGACGAGGCCGCGTCCGCCTGACCTCGGGCGGACGGCCGGCCTCGCCGGGGTAACAGCGTCCTGTCGAGATGGCAGCGTCCGTCGGGGTGGCAACGTCCCGTCAGGGTGACGGCGTCCCGTTGGTGTCGCCGCTCGCCGGGATCGCCAGATCGAACCACACCCGTTTGCCGTCGCCAGTGGTTTCCACACCCCACCCGCGCGCGAGCATATCGACGATCTTCAGGCCCCAGCCCGACTCCCCGTCATCGCCCGAGACCCGTCGAGGCATCCGGGTACCTTCCCGATCATCGACGCTGACCCGTAACCGGTCCCCCTCCTGGTGGACGCGTAACACCAGATCGCTGCGGGCGTGCAGCACCGCGTTCGTCACCACCTCGCTGACGAGCAGCAGGGCGTCGTCCGCGACAGCGGCGAGACGCCGCCCGGTGAGGACCCGCCCGACCACCGAACGGGCCCGGACTGCCGACTCGGGCTCGGCCGGCAGCGCCACGTCCACCAGCGCCGGCCGGGACGGATAGGTGGTCATCACCAGCAGTGCCGTGTCGTCGTCGGTCTGCACGGCCACCCCGGCGGCGGCCAGGCACCGGCGCAGCAGCGCCCGCGCGGAACCGGACGAAGAAGCCCCCGCGGCGGGCACCCCGGCGTCCACCGCCGCCATACCCTCTCCCGTGCACCCCGCCGTGCCCTCCGCCGTGCACTCCGTCGCGTTCTCCATCGCCTTGGCCAGCCCGCGGCGCAGCCGGTCCATGCCGTCCTCGAGCGGACGCCTGCGCGACTCGACGAGCCCGTCGGTGTACAGCACGATGCCGGAGCCGGGCGGAAGCTCCAGCGACGTCTCCGAGAACACCCCGACACCGCCGACGCCGAGCGGCAGGCCCGGGTCGAGGACCAGGTAGTCCGGCTCCTCGTCGGGCATGACCAGCAGCGGTGGCAGATGCCCGGCGTTGGACACGGTGGCCCGCCGGGCCGCCGGGTCGTAGACGATGTACATGCAGGTCGTCAGGTGCAGCCCGGGCAGCGAGTCCACCACCCGGTCGAGCCGGGTGAGCAGTTCGGCCGGCGGCCAGTCCTCCAGCGCGTACGCCCGCAACGCCGCCCGCAGCTGCCCCATCACCGCGGCGGCGTGCAGGCCGCGCCCCATCACGTCCCCGATCGCGATCCCGACCCGGCCGCCGGGCAGCGCGATCACGTCGTACAGGTCGCCGCCGGCCTCCGTCCCGGCCGTTCCGGGGCGGTATTCCATCGCGATCTCCACCCCGTGCAGCGCAGGTGGGTTTTCCGGCAGGAGCGAGCGTTGCAGGGTGAGCGCGGACTCCTGTTCGACGCTGTAGAGCTGCGCGTTGTCGAGCGCGGCCGCCCCCCGCCGGGCCAGATGCTCGGCAAGGCTGATGTCGACGGGGGTGTACGTCTCCGAGCGGCGCAGCAGGGTGACAGCGCCGAGCACCCGGCCATGCCCCGGCATCGGAACGGTGATGATCGGCCCCTTCAGGAAGTCGGGGAAGGGGATGTCCGTCATCCCCGTCGGGGACATCCGCGCCAGCAACTCGTCGGTCAGGTACGGCATGTACCAGGTCTGGCCCGTCCGCAGGACGAGGCCGGGCCCGTCCTCGCTGTCCAGCGTCGGCAGCCGGGAGGGGAGGAAGTCACGCAGGAACCCGGCGGCCCGGCTGTCGCGGTGCATGATCGTGCCGAGGCGTACCTTCTCGCCGTCCCGGAGGAAGACGATGACGCCGTCACCGAGCCGTGGTACCGCCAACGCCGCGATCATATCGATGATCCGCTGTGGGTCGAGGGATCTCGACAGCACCAGCCCGGCGTCGGACAGATAACCCAGATGCTCCAGCTCAAGCCGGTCGGGGACCCGCTCACGGGGACGGCCCAGGATCTGGCGCAGCGGCATCTGGCCCAGTGACCAGGTCTCCCGGCCGATCTCGGCCAGGACGGCTCCGAGCCGGCCCGCCGCCGTCCCGGTACGCGCTGCCCCCGTCCGGCCAACGGTCGCCCGGCCAGCGGTCGCCCGGCCGGCGTCCGGCTGGACCTCGTCCGGACGGACGGGGCCGCCCACCGTGCCGCCGGCTCCGGCCGCGCCGCGGGCGGCCGGAGCGCGGCCGGCCCCGCTGTTCCCACCGACGTCGCTGGCAGCGCCGGCATCGCCACCGCCGCCGGCGACGAATCTACCGCTGAACGTACGGCCGCTCAGAACGCCGCCGAGGCGTCCGGTTCGCTCATACACAGCCTGCCGGACAAGCACGAACGGACTGCGCACACCTTTTGAAGTCAGTTGATAACGTGCCGTCACCTCCTCCACCTGGCGAAGTCTAGTTCGGTTATCGGATACCGTGCCTGGCGACAGCCTCCTCAGCAGCCGGCCGAAGGCGGTTCGATCATTCGATATTCCGCGTCCGAAAGCCATCCTCACGATCGCCGGAAGGATCCGACGACGTTCGACGACGTTCATCGAGAGACGCCGGACAACGACAAATCCCCCGGGATTGGATGAGGCCATGGCTGACTGGTGGCTCGACGCAGTGCTGTACGAGGTCTACATCCGCAGCTTCACCGACTCCGGCTCCGACGGGGTCGGTGACCTCGCCGGCATCACCACCCGCCTGCCCTACCTGCGCGACCTCGGCGTGGACGGGATCTGGATCACTCCGTTCTACCGTTCCCCCATGGCCGACCACGGCTATGACGTCGCCGACCACCGTGCCGTCGACCCGCTCTTCGGCGACCTGGCCGCCTTCGACGCGCTGCTCACCGAAGCGCACCGGCACGGGCTGAAGGTGCTCGTCGACCTCGTCCCGAACCACTCCAGCAACGCCCACCCGGCCTTCCGCGCCGCGCTGGCCGCCGGCGCCGACGCACCAGAACGGGACCTGTACATCTTCCGCGACGGACGCGGCGCGGACGGCGACGAGCCACCCAACAACTGGGTGTCGGTCTTCGGCGGGCCGGCGTGGACCAGGGTCGCCGACGGCCAGTGGTACCTGCACCTGTTCGCGCCGGAACAGCCCGACTGGAACTGGCGGCACCCCCGCGTCCGCGACGACCACGACGCCACCGTCCGGTTCTGGCTCGACCGCGGCGTCGACGGCTTCCGCATCGACGTCACCCACGGCCTGATCAAGAACGACCTGCTGCCGGACAACCCGCCGCCTCCGCCCGACGGCATCCCCTTCTTCCGCGAGCGGGCCGAGCCCCACCACTGGGACCAGGAAGGCGTGCACGAGATCTACCAGCGCTGGCGCGCGATCGTCGAGGACTACCGCCGCCGCGACGGGCGGGCCAGGATGCTCGTCGGCGAGACCTGGGTGGCCGACCCCCAGCGGCTGGCCCGCTACGTGCGTCCCGACGAACTGCACCTGACATTCGCCTTCTCACTGCTGACCGCCTCCTGGTCGGCGCCGGCCTGGCGGACGGCGATCGCCGCGGACCTGGCCGCCACCGCCGAGGTGGGCGCGCCCACCACCTGGGTGCTGGCCAACCATGACGTCACCCGGCCGGCGAGCCGGTACGGCAGCGGCGAGACCGGCCTGCGCCGGGCCCGCGCCGCGCTGCTGACCCTGCTCGCGCTGCCCGGCCCGGTCTTCCTCTACCAGGGCGACGAACTGGGCCTGCCCGAGGTGGACGTGCCGCCGGCATACCGGCAGGACCCCGTCTGGGAGCGCTCCGGGCACAGCCGTCCCGGCCGGGACGGCTGCCGGGTCCCCCTGCCCTGGTCGGGGCAGCGAACGCCGTACGGGTTCAGCGCGGACGGCGTGCCGCCGTGGCTCCCCCAGCCCGACGGCTGGGCCGAGCTGACCGTTGCCGCGCAGGCGCCCGACCCGCTGTCGACACTGGTCCTGGCGCGTGGGGCGCTAGCGTTACGACGGGCGCTGCCCATGCTCGGCGCCGGCCGGCTGCGCTGGCGCGACGACACCCCGCCCACGGTCCTGGCCTTCGACCGCCCGGCGCCGCCGAGCGCCTCCGACGCACCGCCGGGCGCTTCTGGCGCGCTGTCCGGGGCATCCGACGCACCATCCGGCGCGACCGGCGCATCGTCGGAGACGTCCCACACGCGCCGCCCGGCCGACACCCTGCCGGGCACCTCCGGCGTGACCGGCCTGACCTGCGTCATGTCCACCGCCGACGCAGAGGTCGACCTGGTCATACCCGGACGTCTCGTCCTGGCCAGCAGCCCGGTCGGCTACGACGGAACCACCCTCACGCTCCCCCCGGACACGACGGTCTGGCTCGCGCCGCACCCCCGCTGATGCGGCGGGCAGCAACCGATGATCTGAAAAGATGCCGTTGGCCGCATCGGGGATGCCGTTGACCGCATCGGGCTCGCTGCCCACGATCCGTCCAGCACAATGGTCGCTGTGACCCAGCAACCGTCCGCGGCCCGTCCGACAGACACCTTCTACGACGCGGTAGGAGGCGAGGAGACCTTCCGCCGGCTGGTAGCCCACTTCTACGCAGGGGTTGCCGAAGACCCGTTGCTGCGCCCGCTCTACCCGGAGGGGGACCTCTCCGGCGCGCAGGAGCGGCTGCGGATGTTCCTCGTCCAGTACTGGGGCGGGCCGTCGACCTACAGCGAGCAGCGCGGGCATCCCCGGCTGCGACTGCGGCACGCGCCGTTCGCGATCGGCCCCTCCCAGCGGGACGCCTGGCTGGTCCGGATGCGGGCTGCCGTCGACGAGCTGAACCTGCCCCCGGAGCACTTCCAGCCCCTCTGGGACTACCTGACGATGGCCGCCAACTCCCTGGTCAACCGCCCGGCGTAACCCCGGCAAGCACGCTCGTACCCACCTTAAGTACCTTAGGTAACGGGCCGTAATGGACGCCGCCCATGCGTCGGTGGGCACTGGCCGGCGGGCACTCACCGCGAAGAAGATCCGCACGATTCCGCACGATTTTGTCACTGTGCACGCAGAAACGTCCGAAAAGCGTACACAGCAACAAACTCGTGCCAATCATGGCCTGTGCGGGTGGTTGCGGACGGAATTCGCGCACCACCCGGCCGGCGCCGCTGGGAGGAGAATTCTTTTGCCCTCGTCCCAGCAGCCGCGCGGTGGCGGCCCCGGGAGCTAGTCCCGGGTGAGTTTGCGGTAGGTGACCCGGTGGGGACGGGCCGCTTCGGCGCCCAGGCGGTCGACCTTGTTCGCCTCGTAGTCCGCGAAGTTCCCCTCGAACCAGAACCAGCGGGCCGGATCGGCGTCTGTGCCCTCCCAGGCGAGGATGTGGGTGGCGACACGGTCGAGGAACCACCGGTCGTGCGAGATCACCACCGCGCTGCCGGGAAACTCCCCGAGGGCGTCCTCCAGGGAGCGCAGGGTCTCGACGTCGAGGTCGTTGGTCGGCTCGTCGAGGAGCAGCAGGTTGCCGCCCTTCTTGAGGGTCAGTGCGAGGTTGAGCCGGTTGCGCTCCCCGCCGGAGAGGACACCGACGGGTTTTTGCTGGTCAGGCCCTTTGAAGCCGAACGACGACACGTAGGCGCGGCTGGGCAGCTCGACCTTGCCCACGACGATGTGGTCGAGCCCGTCGGAGATGACTTCCCACACGTTCTTCTTCGGGTCCAGGCCCGCACGGTCCTGGTCCACATAGGAGATCCTGACGGTCTCCCCGATGGTGAGCTCACCGGCGTCGGGGGCCGCCTGGCCGGTCAGCAAGGTGAACAGGGTGGTCTTGCCGACGCCGTTCGGGCCGATCACGCCGACGATGCCGCCGCGGGGCAACGAGAACGACAGGTCGTCGATGAGGAGCCGGTCGCCGAAGCCCTTGCGCAGCTTCTTCGACTCGATCACGACGCTTCCCAGGCGCGGGCCGGGCGGGATCTGGATCTCCTCGAGGTCACGGGGACGCGCCCTGTCGGCCTCGGCCGCCAGTTCCTCGTATCGGGAGAGTCGCGCCTTGCTCTTGGCCTGGCGGGCTTTCGGGTTCGAGCGCACCCACTCCAACTCCTGGGCGAGGACGCGCTTGCGCTTGGCGTCCTTGCCACCCTCGACCTTGAGCCGAGCGGCCTTGGTCTCCAGATACGTACTGTAGTTTCCCTCGTACGGATAGGCATGACCGCGGTCGAGCTCAAGGATCCAGCCGGCGACGTTGTCGAGGAAGTAACGGTCGTGGGTGACCGCGAGCACGGCTCCCGCGTAACGGGCCAGATGCTGCTCCAGCCAGGCGACGCTCTCGGCGTCCAGATGGTTCGTGGGCTCGTCCAACAGGAGCAGATCGGGGGCTTCGAGCAGGAGCTTGCACAACGCGACCCGGCGCCGTTCTCCGCCGGAGAGTCTGGTCACGTCGGCGTCGCCGGGAGGCAGGCGCAACGCGTCCATCGCCTGGTCGAGCTGGCTGTCGAGCTCCCAGGCGTTCGCCGCCTCGATCCTGTCGATGAGGGCCGCCTGCTCGGCGAGGAGGGAGTCGAAGTCCGCGTCCGGCGCGGCCATCTTCTCGTTGATCTCCTCGTACCGGGCGAGGACCGCGCGGATCTCCCGGACGCCGTCCTCGACGTTGCCGCGGACGTCCTTCGTCTCGTCCAGCGGCGGTTCCTGCGCGAGCATGCCGACGGTGGAGCCGGGGCTCAGCGTCGCGTCCCCGTTGCTCGGCTGGTCAAGACCAGCCATGATTTTGAGCAGCGACGACTTGCCCGCGCCGTTCGGACCGACGACGCCGATCTTCGCGCCGGGCAGGAACGACAGGCTGACGTCGTCGAGAACGACTTTGTCACCGTGGGCTTTGCGCACTTTGCGCATCTGGAAGACGTACTGCGCCATGCGGTCAACCTTATGGGTCTGGTGGGCCTGTCGGTCCGGCGGACCCACTGACCGGGTGAATTCGGACGGATACCGCGGGACGGCCGTGGCCCGGCCCGCTCGGGCTACACCCCCGTCCGTTCGCCACTTGTCCGCCTACCCCGTCGCTGTCCGGCCCATCCCAGTGGCCCTCGGTTCGCCTGTCAGCTCGCTCTGAGGCGGATCGTCGGCATCGCTCCCGATCCCACCGCGCCCACCTGGCCCTCCGACACCAGGACGCTGACCGTGCCCTGTCTGGAATCGACCCGGACGGGCAGGTCCACCTGGTCGAGGAGACGTTCACGACCGTCTCCCGCCGGGGTGTAGAACACCTTCAGCGTCACCGAACGATCATCCTTCATGGCCGGAACATCACGTGTGGTCGGAACATCGCTGACTTTTGAACGAGGTCCGAGGGCGGTCGCGTCCACCCCGCCGGGGCTGATGATGAGCCGGCTGCTCAGTGGCCGGTCCGGGTTCATCGAGAAGGAGCTCCGCCTGCCATCCGCGGTCACCTCGATACGGGCCGCTCGGGTGCCGGCCGGTACCGCCGCGCTGACGCCGACGGCAACGTTCACCCCGTCGACCACCCGCAGACGCTCCAGCCATCCCGCCGACGGCGATGACAGCGTCCGGTTGTAACCGATGGCCAGCCTGAGCAGGTACGGCGACCGGTCCGGATGGTCGGCGACGACATCGAAGTCGGCCTGCTTCCGTGACACCGCGTACAGCACCCGGTCATCCAGCGTCGGCGAGTTGGCCACCACCGACGTTGGGTGCATGAGAAACGCCGGGTCGACCGAAACGATGACCAACGTCGGACCGGGCCGAGCATTGATCATATTCGACAGATTGCGATCACGCTGGGTGAACTCCATGTTGTCCTGCGACGCGACGACCAGGATGAACCCGCTGAGGGCAAGACCCGCGACGGCAACGAGACCGGTGGTACGCGGCCACGCCGACGCCATGTCCACCAGCCCGCGGGCTCCGAACAGGACGAGCGTGACCAGCACCGGCATGAGGTAGAAGGGGCCGATGCAACGGGTGCCGCCCCACAGTTCGGCTGCGTTCCAGGCGCCCCAGAACGCCACATACCCAATGATCAGGAGCAGGGCGCCGACACCGACGGTGAGCGCCGGAGCGGTCATCCGCCGGCGGATGACCGTCGCGACCGACAGGACCGCGAGGACGACCCCGCCGCATGCCCAGGCACCGAGCAGCCAGAGATGATCACCGATCGCGGTGAGCCCTTCGACCAGCCCGAAGTGGTGGGCGGTGTCGGTGGGGAACAGTCGGCGGACCCCGAAGCCCAGCTTGTCCTCAGGCTCCAGCAGCGCGAACGGAAGCTGGAAGGGGTTGCCCGTCGCCGCGGCGTTGTAGCTGAGCAGCAGTGCGAACGGAGCGGCCAGCCCCGCGCCCACCCAGCGCAGCATCCACCACCGCCGTCCACGCGCGCCCCGGCACACCGTCCACAACACAAACGGGCCGAGGACCAGCACGACGTCGTACGGGCGTACCGCTGCCGCAAGCCCCAGGGCCAGCCCGGCCCCGACGAGCGGCACCCGACGACGGGTACGCAGGCCACGGAGCAGTCCGAACACCACGCATTCGGACAGGACGAGCACCGGCAGGTACGGCAGCAGCATCGCGCTCTGAAGGAGCACCAGCGGTGACAGAGCCAACAACCAGGCTGCGACGGCGGCGGTCCGCCGGTCGTCGAGCAGTTCGACCCCGACAAGGTAGGTCATTTCGACCGCAGCGGCCACGACGAGGGCGAGCGCCAGGGCCGTCCCACCCGTGATCACCAGGCTCAGGGCCAGCAATCCGGCGACCACAGGGGTGTACTTCAACACATAGTGGCCGTCGGTAACTATCGCCAGCCACGGCGCGTAGGAGTCGGCCGACGGTGGCGCTGGCGGGAACAGGTCGCCTCCCGCCAACGTCTGGGCCTGTAGCCAGTAGAGCGCCTCGTCGTTGTTGATTGACTGGTAGGGAAAGAGGTGCTGATTGATCAGCACCGCGGCGACGGCGCTGAGCAGGGCCGCTACCGCCACCGTCCAGCCAGGCCCGGATACCGCGGCCAACCGCGATCGCGCAGCCGCGAGCGGGGCCCGCCACCTCGGCCCGTGATCCGCCCGACCGTCCGACCCGCGGTCGGGCAGATGCTGGTCGGAGAGCTTCGAGTGCTGGTCTGTAGGCGGGCCCGTGGGTTGCGTACCCGGCACGTTGCCGTCCGTCCGGGACAGATCCGTCTGCCCCTGTGGTGCTCGGATCGGCATCGGCGTCTCGGCCCCCCGCGTACTGGTCACGGACTGACGCTACCGACAGCTTCCGCACCGATCGGGTACGGGTCCGCGTCCGCGCGAGCGGAGAGCCGACCCAACGGACAATTCGAATCCGTCCTATCAGCCGCATCACGCTGCGGCCGGATCGAGAGCCGTTACTGAAGGTGATATGTCGGCGAGCTCTGCCGCCGACATAGTTACACCGGGCAACGACTCGCCGAACGACTCCTCCGCAGCCCCGTCCGTGCGATTCGCGTCACGGTACTCCGTGCCGGTATCGAGGTGGGTTCTACCCTCGCCAGCGGGTCCACCCGCTCCGTCATGCGTGCCAACGGACTCCCCCGCTGGCGCTGCTCCTTCCGCCGCCTGGCCGCTTCCGTTCTCCCCGCTCGCGCGGACCACCCGCCGGACCTCCGCGGTCTGCCGAGCCAGGTCAACCGCGACGGCGTCGGCGTCCACCTCGTAGACGACCCGACGGTTTCCCTCATGCGTCTCGAAGGACCTCTGCCGTAGCCGCCCGACCACGAGCGTCCTGTCCCCCTTGCGCAACGACGCGCTTACGTTCTCCGCCATGTGCCGCCAGCAGGTGACGGTGATGAAGACGCTGGCGCCGTCCACCCAGCGGTTCTGCGTGCGGTCGAACCGGCGCGCGGTGCTGGCCAGGCGGAGGGAGCAGACGAAGTTCCCGTTCTGCGTGCAGCGCAGTTCGGGGTCGTCGACGAGGTTGCCGAGCAGCGTGACCGATGCCTCAATCATGGTTCCTCCCGGATCATGGGGTAGCCGGCCTGGTTCCGTACGGCGGACGGTTGTTGTGACCGGATTGGCCCCTTACGTCCCGCCTCACACTCTTCAGCTCCGCGGCCGGCTTGGCATCCGCGGTCCGCCACCTGTGGACAAACCGCATCCATCCACAGGTGCGAAGCCGCACGGATGCACGATCCACCCTCGCCGTGGCAGGGTGAGAGCTTTGATCACCGAAGGAGCACCGGAACAAACACACAAAGTACTCATTGAGTCCCATTCCGCTATCGCCAGTAACCGCGCTACGTGATCGCGACAGGAGACAGCACAATGGTGGTGCGCGCCCGTAGCTCAGCGGATAGAGCGAGTGCCTTCTAAGCACCAGGTCGCAGGTTCGATCCCTGCCGGGCGCACCGATCCGCGTATTGCGCGGACAGATCTTCCCCGCCGCGCCAGCAGCTCTGGACGCGCCTTCGACGGCGAAGACGGCGACAGCCGAGGAAGCTTCAAGCGCTGACGCGGCCGTGACCACCGATCGGGCCTCGGCGGGCCGGCGGGTTGCTTGTCAGCTGGTGTACGGGTTCCTCGAGGTCATGGGCGTGCGTGCGACGTCGAGCACCGGCGGTGGGAAGCGGGGCCGGCCGTGTAGTAGCGGGCGCGGGTTCGGCCGACCGGTTCCAGGACCTGTGCGGTGGTGAGATCACGCAGGTCGCGCTGCGTCTGCTGCAGGCTCTCAGCATGCTCGTAGCGTGAGCGGCGGACGCGCCCGGCCATGGCCACATCGTGCAAGGCCGTGACCACCCGCTCGTCCAGACCGGAGGTCTCGGCGAATTCTGAGAGCGCGCGCCAGACCCGCCCGGAGCGGTCGAGCAGGCCCACGGTCTGGGCCTACTAGTGATAGGCGGGTCAGGTTGAACCGGATTCAGCCGGAGATGTCCTGGTCGGGAAGGTATGTCGGGCCCTGGTCGGCGAGTTCGCGATAGTACTCCCAGGTGTTGCCGGGACGGCCGAGCCACACCTCGAACGCGCCGGCCGTGGACCGCGGACGCCGAACGCTCGGGCCAGCCGCGAGATCGCCAGCCGGGTTCGGGAGTGGCACGGGCGACCACACCGCGGGGCCCGTACGCCGTGTCACCCATGCCGCCCCGGCGCCCCGCCACTCCTAGGCACCTCCGTCGTTCGAGACGCCCGGACCGCATCGACCCGGTGGGCCATCCCTGACTGTCCACTTGCCGACAGTTATTTCTGTCGTCGACACAAAAAATTAGTCTTGCAGCGTGATCCATGATCCGTGGGAGCCTCCAGAAGTTCCGCTCGCCGTCGACCTCGTGATCCTCACACTGCGGGGAACGAGCCTGCAGGTGCTATTGATCGAACGTGCGATCGAGCCGTACCAAGGTGCGTTCGCGCTCCCGGGTGGCTTCCTGGCACACGTCGAGGAGGACCTCGGCACGGCGGCGCGGCGGGAGCTCGCCGAGGAGGCCGGCATCGAGGCCGGGAGCCTGTATCTGGAACAGCTCGGCGTCTACGGCGAGCCCGGCCGTGACCCGCGGGGGCGGGTTGTCTCGGTGGCCTACCTTGCCGTCGCGCCGCGGTTGCCGGAACCGGTCGCAGGATCGGACGCCGCGGATGCGAGCTGGCAGCCGACGAACCGAGTCCTCTCAGGCGAGTTGGTTCTCGCTTTCGACCATCGTCGAATCATCACGGACGGCGTCGAACGCGCCCGGGTCAAGCTCGAGAACTCAGCACTTGCCACCGCCTTCTGCGGTCCCGCCTTCACCATCGGTGATCTCCAGGAGGTGTACGAGGCGGTCTGGGGGAGGCCACTCGACCCCAGGAATTTCTACCGAAAGGTCCAGAAAGCCAGCGGGTTCATCGTTCCGGTGGGCAGGGAGCAACGGACCACTGTCGGGCGGCCCGCCCGCCTGTTCCGAGCAGGCCTCAGCTCCGTCCTCTCACCACCGATCACCCGGCCCGTCGCCCCTGCGGCAGATGCCGCCGACACGCACCCGGAAGAGGAGGGATGAGCGTGGCGAACACCCGGCCTATCGTCGTCCTGACGGCTCTCGACCTGGAGTACCAGGCAGTTCATGAACATCTGGTAGACACGCGGCTGCACCGCCATCCGCAGGGAACCCGTTTCGAGGTCGGCCGATTGGCCGGCGGCCAATGCCAGGTGGCGCTGGCACACGTCGGCGTAGGCAATCAGTCGGCAGCGGTGCTCGCCGAACGCGCCATCGCCGAGTTTGCACCGGCGGCTTTGCTCTTCGTCGGCGTCGCCGGCGGCCTTCATCGCCATATCGCACTCGGTGACGTCATCGTGGGCACTCACGTCTACGCCTTCCACGGCGCCACCAGCGAGGACGAAGGGCTCTGGGGGCGACCCCGCACGTGGCCGCTCTCGCACCGCGCCGAACAGATCGCACGCCACCTGTCTCGGACGAGAAGCTGGGCCCGGCCGCCAGTCAAAGCGGACTCCCTCCCACAGGTGCACTTCGGGCCGATCGCGGCGGGCGAGGTGGTGTTGAACTCCACCGTGTCGGCCCTGGCCCGTTGGCTTCACGACCACTACAACGACGCCCTCGCCATCGAGATGGAAGGCGCGGGAGCCAGCCAGGCCGGGCTGCTGAACAGCTCCCTGCCCGTGATCGTGATCCGTGGCGTCAGCGACCACGCCGACGGCACCAAGGAGTCGACCGACCGCCACCTGTGGCAGCAGCGAGCCGTGGCGAACGCGGCCTCGTTCGCCGTGGCACTCGCCGAGGAACTGGCCGTGGACATCGGAAAGACCGATACCGCGGAAACGAGGATCGGGAGGAGATCCACCATGCAGGTACCGAACCAGAACATCCGCAACACCGCGTCGGGGAACGCCCGAGTTGGTGTGCAGGCCGGAGCCCTGCACGGGGGCGTGACCATCGGCGCGACCGGTGAGCAAGTCCCGGCGGACCTGTCGGCGGCGCTTGTCGGCTTCCGCAACGACCTGCAGAACGCACGCAGCGCCGGAACCGTGGACGAGGACACCTACGCGGCCGCCGAAGCCGAGCTCGCCGCAGCTGACGAGGCACTCCAGACGGATTCACCAGCGACCCGCCGAGCGCTGCTGGTCGCCCTCAAGAAGGTCCGTGGGCTGATCGGTGACGTGGCCGACCTCGCCACGAAAATCGGTGTGGCCATCACCATAGCGCAGGGATTGTCGTGACCGACGACTGGGGTTTCTCCTCCGGGTCAGGCGCCCAGCCCAGCCCGGTTTCGTCCTCCAACATCGCCGACGGTTCCTCTCAGGTCGGAGTCCAGGCCGGCGTCGTCCACGGCGGCGTCCACCAGTACACGGTCGCCCCCAATGCGAGTCCGGCGGAGAAGTTCGAGGCCGGTGTCCGCCACCTGGACGGGCGCATGGCCGACCAGGCACGCCAGCTCATGCGCGAGTTCGTGGTCAGCTCCGCGAAGTCTGACCGAGTGCGCTTCCACTGGCTGCTGGCACTGGTCAGCGGACGGTCGAGGGACGAACTGTCAGCCGACGAGTCCAGGCAGCTACGCGACTTACAGGAAGACCAACCCGAGCAGGGCGATGACCCCTGGGCACAGGGCCTGCGTGTGGTGCTCCTGCTGATGGACGCAGCCAAAGGCAGGAACACCGACATCACGGTGGCACTCAAGGAGCTCGATACTCTGCCCGACCAGCAGAGGGGCATGATCCTCCGCCACATGGAACAGTTCCTCGATGGTCCACTCGAGGATGGAGTGTGGAACCGCGCCATCGCCCAAGCCAACGACGAGCAGATGGCCAACGCACGTCTTGACCGGGTCAAGAAGTTTTTTCACCCGAACCCAGCCGAACCACGGACGCGCCCTCCACGCCCCGTCGACATCTCCAGGGAGACTCGGCTGCGCGCCACGGTTTCGGTGGTGGTTCTCGCCGCCTGGGCCATAAACGTCGCCGTGCGCCTGACGACAGCCGGACGGACGTGGACGATGCTTGGGTGCACGCTGATTCTCGCCATCGGCATTATCGCCGTCCGGCACGGGGTGTCCTGGAAGATCGAGTACATCGAAGACGAAGCCGATGCACCGCAGTCCTCCGGAACATTCGCGAAAAGCATCAATCGCGATCTCGAGTACTACGTGGCCAGATACCCACCGACCCGCCGAGTGGCTGCAGTGGACGGCCAGGGCGCGGCGCAGCATCGCCAACGAGATCATCGGCATCTACTGGGAGCGTTGGATCGGCGCCAATCGGGTCGCCTGGCTGCTGCGGCACGCAGCATGGCAGATTCAGAAGATGCGGAGGGACGGGACCCACCTCTCTTGGAGCAGAGCGCAGCGTGCCGTGCCAGAACTCGGTGCGTACGGGCTGGTCGGGGTCACCGTACTCGCGGGCGGAGGTCTGTGGGCACTGGTGGCTACGGCCGGAATCGAGGTACTCCTGGCCCTGGAAACAACATTCGTCGTCACTGTGGCGAGCTACATCCATGTTATCGCCCGACTGGAGAAAGAATGCGAGAAGCGGCGATTCGCCGCCGAACAGGATCAGCACGAAAAGGTCAAGGAGGCACGACAGGCAGGATTCGAGCGGTGGAAGGCCTACCTAGCAGACCGGCCGGACGATCAGGAGATGGCACGGTGGCTCGACTGCGACCGCAGAATACTCCTCGACCGGGCGCTGCACCATTACCGACTGAAAGCGAGCAGCGTCATCGCCCACGCCTTCGTCGAGACACAGGCCGCATCAAGTAAACGAGGGCGAGTCCACCGAGGCCCGTGGCGTTACAACAAATACCAGATCTCGGTCTTTCTCCTCACCGCCGGCGGGGTTCGAAATTTCGTGTCGACCCTAGATTTCACCACGGGACGTTTCACCGAAAAGGGACGGCTGAACTACCACTTCGACTCGGTCGCCTTGATTCGCGTCGACCATGACGCCGAAAATGTGCAGAAACTCGAAATCGTCCTGGTGAACGGCCAGGTGCTCCGGATACAGATGGCAGACACCTCACCGGAGGAGATCACGACGGGCGAGACGGTTGGGCTGGTGGCCAGCCTCACCCAGGACGCCGGCGGACTGCAGCACACCATTCACGTCCTCGAAGGAATCGCCGCCGAGGGCAGGAAATGGTTCCGGCGGACGGCGTCCGGCTGGTGACATAACCTCGCCGACGAGGAACGACTGTGATGGATGGGCGCTGCCGGGGTCTGTGGATGCCTGGGGCCGCCGGGTCGTAACGAGACGTCGGGCTTTCCGGCATGGAAACTACGTCTGTGGCCGGGCCGAAGGCCGGCAGGGCTCCTGCACTGACTGCATGAGCATGCGCGACGAAGCACACCAGCTGCTTGACGCGCTGCCGGAGGACCGGCTATCCGAAGCCGTGGGCTGCTGCGGCAGTGGGCGGCGGTGGAACGCGGCGAGCGCCCCCGTCGTCAGTTCCGTACGACGGCCGTCTTCGATGGCGAGCCGGATCTGGGCGAGCACGTCAAGGGAATCATGCGCGAGGCGTGGGGCGACGAGGATCGCCGCAGCGTGTGATCGTCGTCGACACCGGCCCCGCCCTGACTTGGCTCACGTTAGTGCGGTCCTCACCGAGGCCTGTGGATCTTGTCGAGGGCGTCGGTGAGGTCGTGGGACTGTCGTCAGACCTTCCGGGAGCAAGCGCCAGGGGTTCTGGAGCGCTACCAGCGCCGCACGTCCCGCCTGGCGTGTCAGGTCGGCGCGGTGGTCCGGGAGTTAGCCGGCCGCGCGGGCGAGCGGCTGCCGACCGCGCTGCGGGTGGTCGTCTCCCGAGGCGCCGGCCGCGCGGGCGCTGCCGCGGCTGGCCCCGCCCGCGCGGTCGGCGCCTCGGGTGCTCGGCGACGACTTCGCGCTGCGCCGTAGACGCGTGTACGCCACCGTGCTCGTCGACGTGGAAACCAACGAGCGCGTCTATGTCCTGGCCGACCGCAAGGCCGACAGCCTCGAAGCGTGGCCGCGCGCCCATCCCGGCGTGCAGGTCGTCCGCCGCGACGGCTCCGGCGCCCACGCCGAAGCCGTCCGCCGCGCACGGCGCCTGCTGGGCCAAAGCCGGGCCGCAGCCCCGCGAAGGGACCCGCGCCGTGACCACCCGCGAACGCTGGCGGCAGGTCCACGACCTACTCGACAAGGGCGTCGGCCTGCTGGAATGCTCCCGCCATCTCAATCTCAGCCTGAACACCGTCAAACGCTATGCCCGTGCCGCCGAACCCGACCGGCTGGTCCGGGCGCCGCAGTATAGAGGCATTCATAGATCTTCTTGTGGTACACGCGCATACTCTCGTCGTCGGGAAAGTCCTTCCCCAGTCTCTCGCTGATCTGCTT
Organism: Protofrankia symbiont of Coriaria myrtifolia; assembly: GCF_900634755.1. Lineage (NCBI taxonomy): Bacteria > Bacillati > Actinomycetota > Actinomycetes > Frankiales > Frankiaceae > Protofrankia > Protofrankia symbiont of Coriaria myrtifolia. The sequence continues at coordinate 4,817 of NZ_CAAAFS010000121.1, read as the reverse complement.
CGGAGACCAGTTCTCGGCCAGGCCCGCGTTGACCGCGTTGTGCAGTGCTGGCGACGCGACAAGCTTGCGTTCCTTCGGACGGGCCAGCAACGCAACGCATCACGCCGCGCCTGCGCCTCCACCGCCCGATAGATCTTCTCGCCGCCGTTACGCTCGATCTCTCGCGAAATCGTCGAGTGGTGCCGGCCGAGCGCCTTTGCGGATAACCATGCCGAACAGTTCCTGCTCGGCTTCCGGAAAATCAGCTCCCGCTCATCGATTGTCAACTGCTCCCGCCGGCCTATCCACCATCCAGTCCTCGACACCAAGACGATCATCCTATTGAAACGTCGCTACGACCATTTGGCCCCGCCCTCCAGGCATCCACTCGCAGCCGCGACCGGGCTGAGCCCGAACACGGAGCCGACCTGTCAAGCGATTAAAATGATCATAACTATCCGTATCAATAAAGATACAATCAGTCACTACGACGACACATAAAATGTGATATTCCGCACGGACTGCGGTTCAGTTACACCGCAAGCGAGTTCACCAAGGTCCGCCCCGGACTGGGCATCCGGCAGCCGTCGGGCCGGGTCTCGGTCGAGCTTCGAAAACGCCGACGACGAAGGCCTTCTCCAGCTCCTCGGAGCTGGAGAAGGCCTTCCCGGCGCAGGGGTTCACCGACCCGCGGCAGGCCCAGGCTGTCGTGATCGACTGGCGCTACGTGCCCTACAACTACCAGCGCCAACACTCCACGTTCGGAGTCGTCCTGCCGATAGAGTACGAGCAACGAAAGACCGTGTTCACCCGAGAAACGGCCAACAAGCCCTCCACAACCTCGAGGAAGCTCGGACTCTACTTACGATGGAAACGGCGACAAGACATCATCGCAGCACCAGTGACGTAAGCCAGAACCGGCAGACAAACACGGCAGTCGCGGCGGACTCGCCCTTTCCCAGCCTGGGGCGGACGGTGCCGTCCGTGCTCACGGAAAGCACGGTTACGAAGCTGGGGGACCGGGTGGAGACGCCCGCCTACGACAGGCATGCGCTGACCCCGTCCGTCGTTCACCTCAGCGTCGGCGGCTTCGCGCGTGCCCACCCCATCCTGTATTTCGACGACCTTGCCGCCACAGGCGAGACCGGCTGGGGCGTGATCGGAGTCGGCATGCGCAGTCCGGCGATGGGCGAGGTACTCCGCGACCAGGATGGGCTCTACACCGTCGTCGAGCGGGACCGCGACGGGGCCAGCGCTCGACTCGTCGGCGCCCTGATCGACTATCTCTACTTACCGGACCAGCCTGAACAGGTCGCCGACCTGCTGGCGTCCCCGAATACCCGGCTGGTCACGCTGACCGTGACCAGTGAGGGCTACCAGACGCGTCCTGACATGACCACGGTTCGTCACGATCTGGCAACTCCGGGCAATCCGGTGACCGCGGCTGGACTGCTCGTCGCCGCCTTACGTCGACGTCGCGCGGAGGGCACAGGCCCGTTCACAGTGCTGTCCTGTGACAATCTCGACGATTCGGGTGCGGCGACTCGGCTTGCCGTTCTCGAGTTCACGGGCCTGCTCGACGCCCAGACCGGTGAGGACCTCACCTCCTGGGTCCGGGAGAACGTGACCTTCCCCAATGGCATGGTGGACCGCATCACCCCGACCACCAGCCCCGAGCTGCGCGACCAGATCGAGGGCGAATTCGGGGTGCCCGACCGCTGGCCGGTAGTCACGGAGCCGTTCCGGCAGTGGGTCGTCGAGGATGACTTCTGTACCGAGCGGCCTCCGCTGGAGCGTGTCGGCGTGCAGGTGGTCGACGACGTGACCCCGTGGAAGGTCATGAAGGGCCGCCTGCTCAACGGCGGGCACTGCGCACTCGGGTACCTGGGTGTGCTCGCAGCGCTGGAGACCACCGATCAGGCCATGGCCGAGCCTGTGCTGTCGGAGTACATGTCGCGTCTGCTGCGCGAGGAAATCGCCCCGCTGCTCCCGGAGCTGCCCGGCCAGGACACCGACGAGTACGTGACGACGACCCTCGACCGCATCGCGAACCCTGCCATCGGCGACAGTTTGCTGCGGCTGTGCCGGCGAGGGTCGACGAAGGTCCCCCACCATGTGCTGTCCTCGCTGGGAGAGGCCCGCGTGGCGGGCAGGCCGCACCGGCTGCTGCTGGCGGCGCTGGCGGGGTGGCTACGCTTCCTGCGGGGTGAGGACATGGAAGGCCGTCCACTGACCGTCGAGGACTCGCGAGCCGAGGATCTCCGGCGCGCCGCGCATGCCGGTGGCGACGATCCCACGACGCTGCTGGGGTTTCGAGACATTTTCGGTGACCTGGCCGACGACGCTGACCTGGTCGCGGAGCTCGGCGACCTGCTCACGCGAGCATCCCGCGACGGGATTCGCAGCATGCTCGCGGCCGTGCTCGACTTCGACGAGGAGGTCCGGTGACGAGGATCCCGAAGACCCCGGGCTTCGCTGTGCCGGAGGGCCTGGACCCCTCGGTGGTCAGGATCGTGCTCTGCGACGCGGACGACAACCTGTTCCCCTCGGAGGCGCCTGCCTTCACCGCGTCGACTGAGGTCACCAATGACTTCCTGGAACGTATCGGGGTCGACCGCCGTTGGACGCCCGAGGAGCTGCGTCGCGCCGCCATGGGACGCAATTTCCGCTCCGTGGTCCTGCAGGCCGCGGCCGACGCCGGCGTGCCCGTGGAGACTTCAACGGATCCTGTCGAGCCGGCGGAACCGTCCGCGGGAGTCGCTGAGCGCGTGTCGGCCGCCGAGATGGAGTGGTGGGTCGCCGAGGAGAAGCGTCGCGTGAGCGATCGGCTGCGCGAGGTGCTGCGACCGGACCCCGAGGTGCTGGGCCCGCTCGCCAGCATGGGCGAGAGGTACCGCCTGGCCGCGGTGAGCTCGAGCGCGCTGAGCCGCCTGGAGGCATCTTTCACCGCGGCCGGCCTCACTGGGCTGCTTCCGCCCCAGGTGCGCTACAGCGCTGAGGACACGCCCCCGGTTCCCACCAGCAAGCCCGATCCGACCGTCTACCGGATCGCCTGTGAGCGCGAGGGTGTAGCACCCACAGAGGCGGTGGCTGTTGAGGACTCCTTGACGGGGGCGACGGCGGCTGTCCGGGCGGGTATTCCCACCGTCGGCAATCTCCAGTTCGTTCTTCCGGTCGAGCGCGAGGCGCGGATCGCGGCTTTCCACGAGGTCGGCGTGGCGGCCGTGGTGGAGAACTGGTTGCAGCTGGCGTCGTTGCTGCGCGTCGACGAGGCCGAGGGAGACGAGACCGAGGGATGAGCCCGACACCCGCGGAAGCCGTCGCCCAGGTCAGTGCGTACGGTCCGTCCCTGTCGGCCGGTCCAGGCGATCGGTGCCAGTAGGGCCAGGGCGCGTATTCGGTTGTGATCAAGGGGTGGTTCACGTGAGCTCCTTGATCCAGATCATCGAGGCGCGGAGCTGGAGACCCGCAAGATAGCTGCCCGGGGGTCGGGTAGCTCCGGCGCGTTACCGCGCCGGAGCTACCTCAGATGTTCATGGTCTTGGTGGAGCGCCCACGGGTAGATGAAACTGGACATGTCATCCGCTGACGTCGCCAGTTCTTGGTACCGGCGAGTCCGGCCCTCAGATTGACGCTGGAACCCGTCCCGGTTGGGTACCCCGGGTTGCTGCCGTAGAGCGCGAGTCTCAGAATCTTGATCCTCTTGCGGGTTCCGCGGATGACGTGTCCTGCCTGGTCAGGAGATGCGTGGAACAGGAGTTGCCATGGAGATCATCTATCCGCGGTGCGCGGCGATCGACGTGGGCAAGAGGGAGATCGCCGTCGCCGTCCGCACGCCCGGGGACACCGCTGGGGAGCGTCGTCAGCAGATCAGGTCGGTGAGACACAGGTAAGCGCCTGCGGGGAATACGTGGGATGCAGGACACGGCAGTGGTCCCATTCGGAAGAACATTCAGGTGAACAGCATGATCCATCAAGGCCCAAGATGGTCTTGAAAACCGCTACGACAGGCGAGACCGAGCCCGCCAGCGCTCGGACCGTCAGGAGTTTGATCCCGACCGCCGTGTAGCCAACCGTGTAGCCAAGCCGGCAGACGTCCACGGACGACGACGGACGGCCGTGGAACTGGCGCCCAGGTCCGGCCAACTGTATGGACGAACCCGGACGCTGGCAGACGGATCGGACCGACTTTGCAAGGCAGGGGTCCGATGCGGCCGGCGGCACCGAGGTGTAGCAACCGCTGTAGCAACGTCCCCGTACGTCGGCGAACAGCAGCGGACGCCGACGTACGGTCTGATCTTGGCCGGGATCTGTGACGCTTGGTGCAATCCGTACCTTCTAAGCACCAGGCAGGTTCGATCCCTGCTGGGCGCACAACCAGCCCCTGACCAGGCAGAACATAATCGATCAACCCTGGCCGTGCGAGGTGCGCGGAGGCACCGGTGCTCACGGTAGGCGTGGATCAGGGTGAGGTCGAGGCGCGGCTGGCGGCGGGTGAGCTGTCCTGTCCGTGCCGTGGGGGTCGGTTGGCGCGGTGGGGTTAGCGCGGCCGCGGCGGGTACGTGGGGTCGGGCGGCTCGTTCCACGTAGATCCTTCGTCATGTTCGTAGCCGCGTCGACAGGTTAGGGGTACGAGTCCCCTCGTCTCCACCGCCACCAGCCAGGGCCTTCGCCGTCCTCTTCCCGTCGATCAGGGGTGAAGCGGGGTGTCGACGTGACCGGTTGACGCGGCACGGGGAGGCTCGCACAGCTATGTGGAGGGTTCCCACTTTCGTGGACAGTCCTAACTATGCAGCACGAAGTGTTTGTCCGTCAAATTCTTCCTCGAACTCGACAGG
>NZ_CAAAFS010000120.1:0-31662 GCF_900634755.1 Protofrankia symbiont of Coriaria myrtifolia | reverse complement strand
GCCCATTCTATCTGCACACGAATCAACGACTCAGGACACTAGAGCGCCGGTCAGGTAACCATACGTATCCCCCCGAACGATGGCACGCTTCGATGGACGCCGGCCACCGGAGAAGATCAGCGCGATTTTGTCGTTGTGTACGCTTTTTGTAGCCAAAAAGCGTACACAACGACAAACTCTCCTGGATCATGACCTGTGCGGGTGGTCGTGGCTGGGATCCGCGCTACTTGACCGACGCTCTAGGATCACGCCTTGTACGCGGAGTATCGGGGGGTTGGATGGTGCGCGGTCGACGTCACCGCCAGCGTGGGGCAGCTCCCACGTCATGATTGTCGACAGAGCCCGGGTGGCCGCGGCGCTGCCCGGCTACGACCTGGGCGGGCCCCTCGGCCAGGGCGCGTTCGGGCTGGTGCTGGCCGGCCGGCACCGCGGGCTGGACCGTCCCGTGGCCATCAAGATCCTGGTGGCGGGACGCGACGGAACAGAAGCGGGGTTCGCCCCCGAGGCGCGGCTGCTCGCCGCGCTGAGCCATCCGCATGTGGTGCAGGTCTACGACTACGTCGCGACCGACGGCCTACATCTGATCGTCATGGAGCTCCTCGACGGGGGGAGCCTGACCCGCCGCCGGGCCGGTATGCCACCCGAGGACGCCTGCGCCGTCGGCCTGGCCGTGGCCGCAGCCCTGGCCTACGCCCACGGCCGCCATGTCCTGCATCGTGACATCAAAGCCGACAACATCCTGTTCGACGCCACCGGCCTGCTCAAAGTCGTCGACTTCGGCATCGCGAAAATCGTCGAAGGGTCTGACACCACCGCCAGCAAGATCATCGGAACGCCGAAGTGCATGGCTCCCGAGCAGATCGCCGAAGGCCGGCTGAGCCCGGCCACCGACCTCTACGCGCTCGGGGTGCTCCTCTACGAACTGCTCTCGGGAGCACCGCCGTTCGACCCGCAACTACCACTCCCCGTGCTCTGGCAGCACCACCTGCACACCATCCCCGCCCGGCCCTCCGGAGTACCCACTCTCATCGCCGACGTGGTCCTCCACGCCCTGGCCAAGAACCCGGCTGACCGCCCACCCTCCACCCACGCCTTCGCTCTCGACCTGGCCCACGCCGCAGCCGGTGCCTTCGGCCCGGGCTGGATCACCCGTACCGGCATCGGGCTCCGTCTCGACGACGACATCCGCACCGCCGGCGACCAGCCCTCTACCGCCCCGAGGGCACCGGCACCGCCCGGGACCCGGACGGACACGTCACCGGGCAGGCCGGACGTACCCGTCCCGGTGCCCATCGACCGCGATCTCTATCCGACTGCCATCCGTGACGTGGGGCGTTCCTGGCCACCCCCACCGGCTCCGGACGGGCCCGCCCCGTCCGAGCACGGCGCCCCGGCCTCTTCGTCCCGGCGCCGGTCGCGCCGGATACGTACCACCGCGCTTGTCGTGTCCGCCGCGGCAGTCGCGGTGCTGCTCGCCATCGCCGTCACCGCCTTCCGCGGCAAGGACTCCCCTGCCTTCAGCGTCAGGGCCTCCCCCGTCCCCCAGCCGCTGGGCTCTCCCCTGACCAGCCACACGAGCTGGGTGGAGTCGATAGCCTTCGCCCCGGACGGACACACCCTCGCCAGCGCCAACGGCGATGGGACCATACGCCTGTGGGACGTCTCCGACCGGAGCGCCCCTCGCACCCTGGGCGCCCCCTTGACCGGCCACACCGACAGAGTGCGGTCGGTGGCCTTCAGCCCGGACGGGCGCACCCTCGCCAGCGCCAGCCACGACCACACGGTACGGCTGTGGGACGTCTCCGACCGGAGCGCCCCTCACCCCTTGGGCACTCCCCTGACCGGCCACACCGACTGGGTGGGTTCGGTGACGTTCGCTCCGGACGGGCGCACCCTCGCCAGCGCCAGTGGCGACGGGACCATACGCCTGTGGGACGTCTCCAACCGGAGCACACCCCACCTCCTGGGCGTCCCCCTGACCGGCCACACCAGTTGGGTGGTGTCGGTGGCCTTCACCCGGGACGGGCGCACCCTCGCCAGCGCCAGCGACGATCACACCATACGGCTGTGGGATGTCTCCGACCGGACCGCACCCCGCCCCCTGGGCGTCCCCCTGACCGGTCATACCGGCTGGGTGTGGTCGGTGGCGTTCACCCCGGACGGGCGCACCCTCGCCAGCGCCGGCGGCGACCGGACCGTGCGGCTGTGGGATGTCTCCGACCGGACCGCGCCCCGCCCCCTGGGCGTCCCCTTGACCGGCCACACCAACGGGGTGCGGTCGGTGGCCTTCACCGCGGACGGACGCACCCTCGCCAGCTCCAGCGACGAGGCGATACGGCTGTGGGACATGGGCTGACCAGCCCAGCGAACATCCCTGGGAGCCCGCGGTCACGCCCTGGCGACACCTGAGGCCCCGTCAACGACAACAGGCGTTGGGATTTTCCCAATCGATCAGGTAATCTGGCTGCATGAACGGCATCGGGGACCGGGTGTTGGAGCACATCCGGCGGGTCCGCCACACCACCCCACAGCGGGACATCGCCGAAGAGATCGGGATGACGCCTGACGCGTTCTCACGCGCTGTGAACGGCAAGCGGGCTTTCTCCTCGATCGAGCTGGCGCGCCTGGCCGACCTCCTGGACGCGGACATCCACTGGCTGATCACCGGACAGCCCGACCCGAACCGGCTCGTTGTCGCGGCCCGGCACCGTTACGATCACGAAACCGGCCACCGGGATGTGCCCGGACGCGACGCCGACGACCGGGTGCTGCGCGACATCGCGTTGGCCTGCCGGCAGGCCGGCCTGCGGCGGCACGCACCAGCGCTCCCGGGCACTCCGGAGGGGGCCAGAGCCGCGCTGGGCGAGGATTTCGTGCGGCCGTTCGCGGAACGGCTGGAAAGCCGGCTCGGCATCGACGTCGTCCGGGTTGCGGACCTGTCCACCGCATATTCGTTCACCCTCGGCGGGCATCGGGTGATCGCGGTTCCGGCGGCGGGCAACTGGTTCCGGGAGAACTGGTCGATGGCCCACGAACTGGGCCACCTCGCCCAGGGCCACCACGACCAGGAGCTCTCCAGGACGGAGTGGGACCAGCGCGAGGCGGCCGCAAACGCTTTCGCCGCCGGCCTTCTGCTCCCCCGCGACTCACTGGCCGCGGTCGACTGGAACCGTCTCGATGCCGCCGGACTGGCCGATCTCGTCTGGCGGTGGGGCGTGTCCACCGACGCCCTGGCTCGCCGGCTGAACGCGCTGAACGGCCAACTGCCCCCGGTGGTGAGCGAGTGGGCCGAACAACCGACCCAGCGCCTGTTGCGCCGTCACTGGGTGGCCGAATCGGGCATCGATGAGATCATCCTGCGCATGGATGCCGCCGCCCAGCGCCGATTCCCCCTCACCCTCCAGGAGGCGCATCTCGCCGGAATCGAGTCCGGCGCCCTCGGCAAGAACACGCTTGCCTGGATGCTCGGCATCGACCCGGACGCACTCGACGTCGACGTGCCATCAGTACCCGAAACAGACGTTGGCGACCTCGCCGGGGCGCTGGGTCTGTAGACCGTGGCCGTTCTCCTGTTCCCCGACAACACAGTCCTGATCAACTTCGCGATTCTCAATCGCATGGATCTGCTGGGACGGCTGGCGAACGGCAACGGCCGCTGGTGTGCCACCGTCGCGGCGGAATGCGACGCCTCGGCCCAACAGCCCGGTCTCGCCGCTTTGCGTTCAGGTTGTCCTGTGTGGTTACGAATTGTATAGGACGGCGAGTGCTTCCGCGGCGTAGGTCATTGCTTCTCGTAGTTCTGGGGGGTCGAGTACTTCCAGGTCGGGGCCGAGGACGAGCAGTTCACCCCGGGCGTGTCTGATCGACTCGATCGGCAGTTCCGCGCGCACCCAGCCGTCCGGCTCCGGGATACCCGCGGTCTCCTGGATCGCCCGCACCACGGCCGGGGGAAGCCGGAACGGAGCCATTGTCATGCCGGTCGGTGACAGCCGCACGGTCGCCCGTCCCCGGTAGACCTCGGATTCGTAGCGTGCCGTCCAGCCGGCCCAGTAGGCGGCGAGGTCGAAATGGGCCGGGCGTTCGAACGTCTCGGTGCTCACCTCCAGATTCAGGATCTTCGCGACCCGGTACACCCGCAACGAGGTTGCCGGCGCGCTGTCCGTCCCGGGCCCGGGTGAGGTTCCATCCGGCCCACGGCCCGTCCGTCGCTGGCCCGGCGGTCCCCCGGGTTTCGCCGGTTCGTCCGTTGCGGCCTCCTGCCCGGTCCGCGCGGACGGTCCCGGCTGAGTGACCGGTTCAGCCGGTTCGTCCGTTGCGGTCTCGTCCGTTGCGGCGGCGCCCGCGACCAGGTACCAGGTGCCGCTCTTGAGGACCACGCCGAGCGGTTCGAGATGGCGGGTGACCTCGCGCGGAGCCCGCCAGCGCTGGTAGGTGACCCGGATGCGGCGCTGCTCCCACACCGCGTCGGCCACCTCGGCGAGCAGCGGGGTGGCCTCGGCGGCCCGGAACCATCCGGGGGCGTCGAGGTGGAAGCGTTCCCGCGCCCGGACGGCGCGTTCGCGTGTCCGCTCGGGCAGCGCCGCCAGCAGCTTCCGTTCCACCGCCGCGAGTACCGTGCCGAGCCCCAGCTCGGCGGCGGCGTCCGGCATGCCGGCGAGGAACAGCGAGTCGGCCTCGTCCGAAGTGAGCCCGGTCAGCCGGGTGCGGTAGCCGGCGAGGAGTTGGTAGCCACCGGTGGCACCGCGCTCCGCCACCACCGGAACGCCGGCCTCCGCGAGAGAGTCCAGATCACGGTAGACGGTCCGGACCGACACCTCGAGTTCGTCAGCGATCTCGCGTGCCGTCAGCCGGCCACGGGTCTGTAGGAGCAGGAGTACGGAGAGGAGCCGGCTGGCACGCACACCCGATTCTCCCTCGGTGATACCTGACAGGAGGCGTCAGGTATCACCAGCGAGGATAGGCGCCGGACCGGCGGACAGGGCCGGCGGACAGGACCGATGGGCAACCGCGAAGGAGAAGGAGACGGCCATGCCGGAGACCGCAACAACGGCTGAAGGCACCAGCACGACCGGAAACACGAGTACGGGCACAGCCGCGGCCGGTTCGCCGGCACCGGCCGCGACGGCGGCCTGGGCCGGGCTGATGCTGGACTGTCCGGACGCGAAACAGCTCGCGACCTTCTACGGCGAACTGACCGGCTGGGGTGTCGCCGGCGCCGACGACAAGGGGGCCTGGGCCTACCTCACCCCACCGGGAACCGAGATCATGATTGGCTTCCAGCGGGTCGCGGACTACCAGCCGCCGCGCTGGCCAGCGCAGGACGTGCCGCAACAGTTCCATCTGGACTTCCGGGTGACGGACCTGGACACCTCGATCGCCCTGGCTGAAGGGCTCGGCGCGACGCAGGCGGAGTTCCAGCCCGGCGGGGAGCGCTGGCGGGTGCTCCTCGACCCGGCGGGCCACCCGTTCTGCCTCTGCCCACCGGCCGGCTGACCAGGTTCCACCTGCTTCCAGCCGCTTCCGGCCGCGAGGGAGTCACCGTCCACAGAGGTCACATGCGAAGGTGCCGACTGTCCACAGGTACGGACCATCTGACGCGACGGGCTGGTAGTCGCCCATAGAGTGGCCGGGTGACCTCCCCTCTGGTCGACAGCCCGGCCGACGCCCCGCCGCTGGCCGACAGCGATGTCCCGCTGGCTGACGGCGCGAGCGACGCCGCGCGGGTGCTGCGCCGTGTCTTCGGGTATGAGTCGTTCCGGGACGGCCAGCAGGAGATCATCGATCATGTCGTCAGCGGTGGCGACGCGCTCGTACTGATGCCGACCGGTGGCGGCAAGTCGCTGTGCTACCAGATCCCCGCCCTGGTACGGCCGGGCACCGGCGTCGTGGTGTCACCGCTGATCGCGCTGATGCAGGACCAGGTCGACGCGTTGCGGGCGCTCGGCGTGCGGGCGGGGTTCCTCAACTCCACCCAGGAGTTCGACGAGCGCCGCGAGGTGGAGTCCGCCTTCCTCGCCGGTGAGCTCGACCTGCTCTACCTGGCACCGGAGCGGCTGCGCGTCGAAGCGACGGTCACCCTGCTCGACAGGGGCATGATCGCGCTGTTCGCGATCGACGAGGCGCACTGCGTCGCGCAGTGGGGGCACGACTTCCGGCCCGACTACCTCCTGCTGTCCGAGTTACGCGAGCGCTGGCCGGACGTGCCGACGGTCGCGCTGACCGCCACCGCGACCCCGGCGACGCACGCCGAAATCACCTCCCGGCTCGGTCTGGAGGACGCCCGCCACTTCGTGGCCGACTTCGACCGCCCGAACATCCAGTACCGCATCGTGCCGAAGAAGGACCCGAAGGCGCAGCTGCTGACGCTGCTGCGCGCCGAGCACACCGGGGACGCGGGCATCGTCTACTGCCTGTCACGATCGTCCGTCGAGAAGATCGCCGAATTCCTGGTGGCGAACGGCGTCGCGGCGCTGCCGTACCACGCCGGGCTCGACGCGCGCGCCAGAGCCGAGCACCAGGCCCGCTTCCTGCGGGAGGACGGCATCGTCATGGTCGCGACCATCGCCTTCGGCATGGGCATCGACAAACCGGACGTACGCTTCGTCGCCCATCTCGACCTGCCCAAATCCGTCGAGGGGTACTACCAGGAAACCGGGCGCGCCGGGCGGGACGGGCTGCCCTCGACCGCGTGGCTGGCCTACGGTCTCCAGGACGTCGTCCAGTTGCGCAAGCTCATCGACGCGTCCGCGGGTGACCTCACGCACCGTCGGCGACTGAGTACCCACCTCGACGCCATGCTCGCGCTGTGCGAGACGGTCGAGTGCCGCCGCACCGGGCTGCTCGCCTACTTCGGGCAGCAGCGCACCGCCCCGTGCGGCAACTGCGACACCTGCCTGACACCCCCGCAGACGTGGGATGGCACGATCGCCGCCCAGAAGCTGCTGTCGGCCGTGCTCCGGCTGCAGCGGGAGCGCCGCCAGAAGTTCGGCGCGGGCCACCTCGTCGACATCCTGCTCGGCAGGAAGACGGCCAAGGTGATCCAGCACGATCACGACACGCTGAAGGTCTTCGGTGTCGGCACCGAGCTCGGTGAGCCCGAGTGGCGCGGTGTGGTGCGGCAACTGCTGGTCCAGGGGCTGCTGGCGGTCGAGGGCGAGCACGGCACCCTCGTACTCACCGGCGCGAGCGCCGACGTGCTGCGCGGGCAGCGCACGGTCCTGATGCGGCGCGAGCCGGAGCCCGCCGCCAAGGCCGCGTCCACGGGCGCAGCCGCGTCCAAGGGCGCGAAGTCCCGCCGCGTCGCCGTGGCCGAGCTGTCGGAAGACGCGATGCCGGTGTTCGAGCGGCTCCGCACCTGGCGCGCGGCCGCCGCGAAGGAACAGGGCGTCCCGGCCTATGTGATCTTCCATGACGCCACCCTGCGCGAGATCGCGTCACGCCCGCCGGCCACGTTGGCCGAACTGTCCACCATCAGCGGCGTCGGCGAGCACAAACTCGCCAGGTACGGGCAACAGATCCTCGACGCCCTCGCCGAGTGAACAGCCCCCGTTCACCCCTGCCCCACCCGGGACGGCCGTCGGTATGACCGCTGCGTGGCGTTCCCGCCGCGTGCTCCAACGGCCATGCCGGTCAGGGCGACGGCCACTCCAACTGACACCAATGATCGCAGTTCTGTACATAGCGTGACTACCTGGGGCTCGAGAACCTGCTTCCGCGTCCGGGGATGGCGGATGCGGAACGTGGAGTGACTGGGCTGTCGGTTGAGCTCCTGCCGTGAAATCCGGCCGGCGGAATCGCCGTCCGGGTCACATGGCCGCGAATTTCTGTCGGGTTTCCCAGCGATGTCCAGATGATTGTCGGCCGCCGCCATGCCCGTCTTTTCCCGTAACAGGCGGACCCTGCCGCGGCGTCCGAAATACATGATCACGCGTTCTCTGTACCCCCGCGCCTGCCGAGAGCGCATCCACATCGCGAATCAGGCGAGATAGGGGAAGACAAACCGTGGATGCGCTCGATAAGGTGCCTGGGTGTCGAATCTACGGATCTCGGATGAAGCTGGCCGGCCGGTGGCACTGACGGCATCGGCTGGTAGTGAACGAACGCCGGCGGGCTGTCGCCGCCTCGGGACGCGAGCCACCGGCATGACGTCGGCGGCTCGTCGTTCCGTCCCATGCCGGCGAGGAGGGCACGGCGGCGGCTCACGGACCTCCTTCTCCACAACCGCGGACGCGGTGGCAACGGGCAGGTCTGCCCGCAGCCGCTCGTCATAGTCATGATCTGTGCTGGCCACGACGGCGCCGCCGGCACGGACGAGGAGCTGGACCGGGCCCGCACCAGCTCGCCTCGCGGTCGGCCGTGGAACCAGGCCCGGTCCCGGTTCCACGATTCTGCCCCAGCCACGGTCACCACGATTTCGGCGCAGTCCACCGACGTGGTGACGGATTTTTCTCAGCAACGTCGCTGAACCGTTGTCCGGTCGGAGTCACGGCTCCGTCGGATATCTCGACGATAGTAAGGGGGACGCGTGAGAACACGTTCGAAACTCTGGGCGCTGTGCGCACTGCTGTGCGCGCTCCTGGTGGGCTGTGGCTCGGACACGGACAACACCGGTCCGATGACTCCGTCCGGCGCGGCGACGGCAACACCGTCTGTGACCGGGACAGTGACGGTGTTCGCCGCCGCGTCGTTGACCGAATCGTTCACCGAGCTCGGCAAGCAGTTCGAGGCGGCGCATCCCGGGGTGACCGTGAAGTTCAACTTCGCCGCGAGCTCGGCCCTGGCCACCCAGATCAACCAGGGGGCGCCGGCGGACGTCTTCGCCTCGGCCAGCACCACGAACATGACCACGGTCGTCGACGCCGGCAACGCCGCCGACCCGAAGACGTTCGCGCAGAACAAGATGGCGATCGTTACTCCGCCGGACAATCCCGCGAACATCGCCTCCGTGGCCGACCTGGCGAGGCCCGGTGTGAAGGTCGCGCTCTGCCAGGTCCAGGTCCCGTGCGGCGCGGTCGCGGCGAAGGTCTTCTCGAACGCGGGTGTCACGGTCACGCCGAAGACCTACGGCGCCGACGTGAAGGGTGTGCTGACCACCGTCGAGCTCGGTGAGGTCGACGGTGGCGTGGTGTACGTCACCGACGCCCAGGCCGCCGGGGCGAAGGTGAAGGGTATCGAGATCCCCAAGGAACAGAACGCCTCCACGTCCTACCCGATCGCGGTTCTGACCAAGGCGCCGAACTCGAGCGCCGGGCAGGCGTTCACGGAGTTCGTCCTGTCGTCGACCGGCCAGGAGGTACTTGCCAAGGCCGGCTTCGCCTCCCCCTCCTCATAAAGGCTCCCTCCCCCGTAGTCGGCGTCTGCCTTCCTGCACGAGCCCCTTCAAGGGGTGCCTCCGGTTCCCCGTGGGCCGGAGACACCCCCTGAAGACTCCACCGGGGACGTCTGCGCTGCATGCCTGACACATCCGTAGTGCGCTGCCCGCCGGACGGCGGTGGCCCCCGGCTACGTTCGGTGTCGCCGGCGCGGCCGAGGGCCATGTGAGATGGACGACCGGCCTGCTTCAGATGACAGGACCTGTCAGCTATTGACCTTGACGAGCTTCATGGAGACGACGCCGAAGACGTAACGGCCACCGCGCAGATCACCCAGAGACGCCACCCGCAGGCCCTCGCCGCCCAGGAGATCCAGGGGCTCGGCCGGGCCTCGGATCATGATGTCAGCGCTCCCCCGCCGCCGCACCATGCGCAGTCGGTGACCTCGGCGCCGTCGAAGTGGCCGTCCCGGTCGCGTTCGAGCCGTGGGACCTCCTTACGGCCGGTGCCCCGGCAGTGGGGGCAGGTCCGCACCCCCCGGTTCTCCCGCTCGGCCTCTTCCCGCCTGGCCGTGTCGCGTTTGTCCCGTGCCATGTCACCTCCGTATCCACCGACTCCGCCGATGTGGCGGAATCAGCGACAGAGATGCTACGGACGGGACATGCCCGAGAACTCCGTACGGGCACCGACACACCGTTGTCCGTGACGTGGTCTTCGGTACCGGGCTCCCACATCGCGGGCGGCCCGACACCGATTCGCCACACGATGTCGACCCGTCACGTCGACTTGTCGCGCCAACTCGTCACATCAGTTCATCACGCGGATTCATCATGTCGGCTCGTCCGTGCGCCGCCCAGTCCAGGCCACGGTGGCCCGCAAGGAGTCTGCCATGAGGATTCCAGGCTGTCGCCGCCCGTCATATGTCCTTTTTCGCCGAGACATCCGCCCGTTCTTCGCCAGGCGTTCGACACGGTGGGTATGGTGCATCCTGGCGAGTGACCTGTCGATTCGCATACATATCGTGTTTCCAACCGGTAAAAGCAGGATGACCCGGTCGTTCCCGGCGATGGGTGGCGGACGGCCGGTAACGACTCCCGTCCGGCCCGGAAAACCCGTGACAGCGGCACCATCGGGCCCACACCGACGGGCACCGGAACTCCGCGGGCACCTCCGACACCGGCAGCGGCTACCGGATCAGCCCCGCGAGCTGCGGCTTCAGCCAGCAGACAACCGTCCGCATCATAATGGTTACATATTTTCCGTCTCCCGGAAACGGGCCGTTCCAATGTTTCACAGGTCCGCCGCGAGCGGCTCCCGAAGGCCGGGTACTCCGGCCCGGGACTCTCCGGCCACAATACCCGGGCATGCTTTTTCGCCGGCCCCACCCGGCGACCGGCAGCGGCCGGCAGCCGGTGGCTGCCGGCGATAGAATCTGCTGAGCAGCCACCGCGAACGCGCCACAACTAATGCACGGCGCCACAACGAATGTGAGGTGTGACGTGGCGAGCGAGAAGCGCCGACTTCCCATGAACGCCGAGGGACCTTTCTTCGTCGATTCCGAGTGCACCGACTGCGAGAACTGTCGGGGGGTCGCACCGGACTTCTTCAGGCACGACGAGGAGCGCGAGGTCCACTACATCTGCCGGCAGCCGGCGAACGAGGACGAGGAGGAGATGCTGCTGCAGGCTCTCGAGTTCTGCCCGGCCGAGGCGATCGGGCGCGTGGCGGCCTGACGGGCCGGGACAGCACGCTCACAACCCCCTCTCCCGCCGGGTCGCCCCACCGGCTCGGCGGGTCCGGCGGGCCGGGTCCTGCCCGGCCCGCCGGACGGGGCGCCGACGGAACAACCGACGAACGAAGCGCCGATGAGCCGCCGGCCAACAAGCCATGACAAGCCGACGGCGGGAATCCAAACGGATTCACTCGATCTCGTTGAGTGATATTCCGGGCACAATTTCCGTCGTCCGCTACTAAAAGAGATCACCATCTACCGGCAGGTAGTCACTCGGCAAGCGGCTGACATATAGCCGACACAATGGCCGATTACAGCGCTCCGTAACGCTGCGATCATCGAAAATGCGGTTAGCGTGGACACCCTCGCCTGTTGAGGAGGGAAGTTGTCAAAGACCGCGCAGGATTTACCTTCGCTCCACGCTTCTCCTGAGCGCCAGGAAGCCCACCGTTGGCTACCAGCCCGGCCACTCGGTCCGATGTCAGAGATGGCACGGCTACGGAAAACACATCCGATGATGGAGGCGATTGTCGACGAGGTGGACGGTCGCCAGATGCGGGTCGGCGACCACTGGCTGACCGACTTCGCGTCCTGCAACTACCTCGGCTTCGACCTCGAGCCAGAGATCATCGCGGCAGTGCCGGAGTACCTGGCCAGGTGGGGCACGCATCCAAGCTGGTCACGGATGATCGCGACCCCACGGCTGTTCATCGAGATCGAGCAGGAGCTCACCGACCTGCTCGGCGCCGAGGACAGCCTGGCGCTTCCCACGATCACGCACATCCATCTGTCGGTCATCCCAGCCCTCGCCGGGCAGGGAACAATCTTCCTCGACCGCAACGCGCACCGCTCCATCCACGACGGCTGCCTCATGGCCCGGGCCTGGGGCGCGACCGTGCAGCGCTTCGACGACAACAACCCCGCCGAGCTCGAGGAGATGCTGCGGGCCTGCCGCAGCCACCCTCGGCTGGTGTGCGTCGACGGGCTGAACAGCATGACCGGCAACATCCCGCCGGTGGCGGAACTGGCCCGGGTGACCCGCGCGAACGACGCGCTCCTCTACATCGACGACGCACACGGTTTCGGCGTCATCGGCGAGCGCCGACCCGACGAACTGAGCCCCTACGGCAGCCGGGGCAACAGCCTCATCCGCCATGTCGGCGAGAGCTACGACGGGATCATCCTGGTCGCGGGCTTCTCCAAGGCCTACTCGTCCCTGCTGGCCTTCCTCGCCTGCCCGACCGAGGTGAAGAACCACCTCAAGGCGGCCACCTCCCCGCACACCTTCTCCGGGCCGTCCCCCGTGGCCTCGCTCGCGACCGTGCAGGCCGGATTCGCGCTCAACGCCCGGCGGGGCGACACGATCCGAGCGGACCTCCACCGCAAGACGGCCCGGATCCTCGACGGAATGGGGCAGCTCGGGCTGACCTCGCCAAACCGGTCGGGCAGCCCGATCATCGAGATACCGATCGGTGCCCCGGAACGCATCGACGCCATCGGCGACCATCTGTTCGACCGGGGGATCTACACCACCCTGGCGCCGTACCCAATGGTGCCGCGCGAGAAGGTGGGGTTCCGCATCCAGGTCACCGCGGCCAACACCGACGAGGAGATCAGCCACCTGCTCGAGGTGCTCGCCGAGGTCGCCGAGGTCGCCGACATGCTGTCGGACTCCACGCCCACCCGGGACGAGTAGCACCCGTACCCGCCGTAACACCATGACAGCCGCCCACCAGCAGGCTCGGGGGAAACGGCGGGGCGCAGGAAACCACACAGGGGAGCCCGACAGGGATCGGTGGGCAGCCGGTCAGGTCGTGCCGTGCCCGGCGCCCGGATGGCCGGGCACGGCCCCGGGTTCCCAGCCGGCGGACAGCGGCCCAGCGGCCGGGCCCGCTGCCGGCGCTGCCATGCCCCTGACCTGCCCGGATGCCCGCGGCACCTGTCGGGCCTACTCGGCCTGTCGGGCCTGCCCGGCCTGCTGGGCCTTTTGTACCTGCTGGGCCTTTTGCGCGTGCCGAGCCTTTCGCGCCTGTCGGGCCAGCTCGGCCAGGCGGGTGACCGGTAGGCGGCCGCGATCAAGCCGCACCTCGGCGTCCCGTGCCTGCCGCAGCACCGTGAGAAAGCGCACACGCGGGATCTCGACCGCTCCCATGGACTTCGCGTGCGCGGTGACGAACTGCACGTCGACGAGCCGGCCACCGACCGGCGCGAACCGCGCGTCGAAATCGACGAGCGCGACCTTGGACGCGTCGGTGCGCACGTGGAACATGGACTCGGCCATGAAGACGGCGCCGACGAGCACGCCGAACATCCCGCCGATGAGCTCGTCGTCCTGCCACACCTCGACGCTGTGCGCCCAGCCAAGCCGGTGCAGTTCCTGGTAGGCGCCGGCGAGCTCAGTGGTGATCCAGGTACGTCGGGTGCCCTGGCCGCAGTTGTGCACGACGTCGGCGAACGCCTGGTCGAGGGTGGTCGTCCAGTCGCACGCGCGCATCCGCTTGAACAGCGACTCGGGCACACGCACCCCACCGATGGGCAGCACACCGTGTGGATCCGGGCTCCACCAGGCGATGTCGGCCCGTCCTCGGGCGTCCCGCGACAGCTCCTGGGCGTCGCGCGACAGAACGGCTGGTCGGGTGCCGGTCGCTGCCGGGTCACGGGGGCCCGGGGCGTTCGCCGCCGCGGTCGGGCCGCCGGCCGGCTCGTCGAGCGGCCAGGGAAAGACCCCCCGCCGGTAGGCCCCGACCAGGGTCGCCGGGGAGAGATCACCGCCAAAGGCGAACGGCGCGTCACCGGGATCAGCCGGATCGACCTCCGCCACGGCGTCCCACAACGACCGGCCAGGATGCCGGGGCGTGCCGCCCGGATCTGTGCTGCCCGAACTCATGCTGGTCAGATCCACGGGCGGCCGGCGCGGGCAGGTTCGGCCCGGTCGGCCATCAGATCAGCCGCTGTCACCCGCTCTAATCGGGACGGCGGGCAGCCGCCCTCCCCGGAGGAGGAAGAATACGCGCGGCGGTTGCGATGCCACAGCAGCGGGGTCAGCTTGTCGGCGGGCTGGGGGGCGCCCAGGTAGAAGCCCTGGGCGAAGTCGCAGCCGTAGTCGGCCAGCCGCCCCATGGCCGTCTCGGTCTCGACCCCCTCGGCCACGATCCGCAGAGCCAGGGAGTGCGCGAGCCCCACCGTGGACTGCACGATGGCCGCTGAGAGCGGGTCGGAGTCGAGGTGGATGACGAACGACTTGTCCAGCTTGAGCACGTCCACCGGCAGTTCCCGCAGGTAGGCCAGGGACGAGTAGCCGGTGCCGTAGTCGTCGACGGCGATGCGGACGCCCATCTCCCGCAGGCTGCCGAGCACGGCCGCGGTCCGGATCCGGTCGAGCATCAGAGCGGTCTCGGTGATCTCCAGTTCGAGCGCCCTCGGTGGCACCCCCTTCGTCGTGAGGAGCTCCCCGACCTCGGCCGGGAATCCCTTGTCGAGCAGGTTGGGCGCGGAGAGGTTGACCGCGACGCCGATCTGGAGGCCGGCGTCCCACCACTGGCGGCACTGGTCGAGGGCCAGCCCGAGCACCTCGAGGGTCAGCGTGCGCATCAGCCCGGTGTGTTCGGCCATGGGCAGGAACTCGTTGGGCTGGAGCAGCCCCCTGGTGGGATGCTCCCAGCGCACCAGGGCCTCCACCGCGTGGCAGCTGCCCGTGCGCAGGTCGACCTTCATCTGGTAGTGCAGGCGCAGCTGGTCCTGACCGAGCCCGGCCCGCAGGGTCTCGATGACGTCGAGACGGTCGAGGATGTGCAGGTCAGCGCCGGGCCGGTAGTGCTCGATCCGGGTGCGGGCGGCCTTTGCCGCGTACATCGCGATGTCCGCCCGCTGCAACAGGACGTTCCCGGCCACCGCGTGATCGGGGTAGACCGCGACTCCGATGCTGGCGTCGACGTGGAAGCTCACCCCGTCGACATCGAACGGGCCGTCGAGAGCGGCCAGCACCCGCTCGGCGACGGTCCGTGCCGCGGTGGCGTCGGCATCCTGCAGGAGCACGGCGAACTCGTCGCCGCCGAGCCGGGCCAGCAGGTCTGTCGGGCGCAGCGCCGTCTCGATCCGGCGACCGACGAGTTTGAGCAGATCGTCGCCGACCTGGTGGCCGAGAGAGTCGTTGATCTCCTTGAAGCGGTCCAGGTCGAGCACGAGTAGCGTGAAGCGCGCGGCGCCGCCGCCGCGTGTCTCCTCCTCGTTGAGACGCTCGAAGAAGCCACGGCGGTTGGCGAACCCCGTCAGCTCGTCCGTGCGTGCCTGCATCTTGCTGTCCGCGAGCTGACGGACCTCGGTGAACGTGATGCCGGCACGGACGATGGCGGTCAGGACCGTCCCGGCGGCGAGCACGACGGTCAGCGGCGGCAGCCTGATGAAGGCCCCGAGCACCAGCAGCGTGAGCGCGCTGACGGCGAAGAAGACCGGGATGAACAGCACCTCCCAGCCGGCGACCCGTTCGGACATCTCCCGTGGGGTCCGTTGCCACGCGGCGTAGGCCGGCAGGACGAGTGCGAGCCCCCAGAGCGCCTCGACCGGACCGCCCGGAGCATAGGTGCCGCTCGCCATCGCGCCGGTGACGATCGTGTCGGCGACCGCGAAGCCGGCAAGGGAGACCCCCAACAGCCACCAGGCCTTCTCGGGGTGCCAGCCCCGCAGCCCGAACGCGCTGGCCACGAGCACGAGCAACATCAGGTCGGCGAGCGGATAGGCGATGTTCAGGCCGAGGACTGACAGCCCTACCGGGTTGTCCACGCCGATGACAGCGGCGGCAAGCCCGCTTGCCAACGCGGCCACGCCGAGGCCGCCTACCAGCGCGTCCAGCCACACGCTGGGATGAAACCGGATAACCCGCCCACGCAGCAGGAGGATCACGGAGACACAGGTGGCCACATAGAACACGAGCCAACCGATGTCCGCCGGCGACGGCGCACCGACATGCTTCATGATCTCGGTGAAGTAGATGCTGCCAGCGCCGTAGGACAGCAGACCGCTGCCGAGCACGGCCCAGGCGAGCCGCTCACCGCGGACCAGAATGGCACGCAACATACAAAAGCCACCGGCTGCGACGCTGAAGCTGTTGCCCAGCCATCTGTCGACCTGGTTGACGACGGACGACACATCACGTAGGCCGACGAGCGTCGTGACGGCAAAAAACACGGCCGCCATCAGCAGCACGACCCGCCCCGCACCGATCAACCGCAGCCGACGAGCGGTGTGAACTGACATCGTCAAGCGATCATCTCCCCATTATCGCGTCAGCGGGATACATTCTGACACCACGACACCTATTCATCCTGAACCACCCACCCGGTAACCCGGAGCCCGGGGCCGCGGCTCAGGGATGTCAGGGCCGCTGGCGGTACCGGCGAGGATCATTCCCGGGTTGCCGTCACCCCGCTGAGATGCGGCCGAACGGACCTGCCAGACCCACGATCCTGGTGGGCCAGGGGCGGCGTGACCATGCTCCCGCCACGCCCGGAACACCTGGATCACCAAAGGTGGGTCGCTTCCGCGCGGAACGCTCCCACACCGCTAGTTCAACACCGTCTCGCCGCGACGGCACGCCGAACCCTCCCGGCACCCAGCCAAAGACATCAAGAGGACGACGAAAAGTCAGGCAGGTAAACGCACATCGTATAAGCGACTACAACGGGCCGCAATCGACGTGAACCCGTCACGCTCCGTGCCGTCGAAGCGTGGCGGGTTCAAAGCGTGCACACCGGAACACGTATATGTATCGCCCCGGCATCTGCACCTGCATCTGCATCTGCATCTGTTTTTGCACCGTATACCGATCTCCGGCATTACCGAAAGAAGGCTCGATTCTCCGGTTGACTGCCGATAATCGATCAACTACGGATTTCGCATTTGGTCACCCCGATCGACGGGCGACCCGGTGCGGCATGAGGGCGTTCGGGGGAATGACACCGAGACGGCCCTCCTGGTAGTCGGCCACCGCCTGGCGCAGTTCCTCCTTGGTGTTCATCACGAACGGGCCGTACATCTCGACGTGCTCCCGGATCGGGCGCCCACCGAGCAGCAGCACCTCCAACCGGCCATCCGTCCCGGCCTGCTGGTCGTCGGCCGCGAGCGTCAGGTAGTCGCCGGGCCCGAACACCGCGAGTTGCCCGGTGCGGACCGGCCGACCCTCGTCACCGACCCGCCCCGAGCCGGCAAGGATGTAGGCCAGCGCGCTGAAACCCGGCTCCCAGGGGACTGTCACCCGCCCGCCCGGGAACAGAGTCGCGTGCATCATCGTGATCGGGGTGTGGGTGGCGCCCGGCCCACGGTGACCGGCCGCGTCACCGGCAAGACCGCCAGCGATGATCCGCAACAGCGCACCCCCGTCCGGCGACGCGAGCAGCACGACCTGGTCGCCTTCGATGCTCTGGTAGCGCGGCGGGCTGAACTTGTCCCGCGCCGGCAGGTTGACCCACAGCTGGATGCCGTGGAAGAGCCCGCCGCTGACGACAAGCTGCTCGGGCGGGGTCTCGATGTGCAGGATGCCGGCACCCGCGGTCATCCACTGGGTCGCCCCGTCCGTGATGACCCCGCCTCCACCGTTGGAGTCCTGGTGCTGGAACGTCCCATCGATCATGTATGTCACGGTCTCGAAGCCGCGGTGCGGATGCCACGGCGTGCCCTTGGGCTCACCGGGCGCGTAGTCGACCTCACCCGTCTGGTCCATGTGGACGAAGGGGTCAAGATCGGCAAGGCTGACCCCGGCGAACGCACGGCGGACGGGAAAGCCCTCACCCTCACGGCCCGACGGCGCGGTCGTGACCGACCGGACGGGCCGCTCCACCTGGCCAGGCAGAGGTACGGCCAAACGCGGCAGGGTGGTTGTGTCGGCGGTAACGGCAGGCATGCTGTCCCTCCCAGAGTTTCGTTGCTAATGCAACTACTGGAAGAGGATAACTCCGGATCGCCCGGATCGCTTCCCGAGAACCGCAACCTGCCACGCCGCCGACCATCACCGTAAGCGACCGCCTACTGTCATCTATGACAGACAGTGACTTTTCGTAGCCGTCTTTCCAGGATTGGATGACCGTACGACCGATCGACCAGCTATCCGCACGTCCGCGGTAACCAGCTGGTTGCGCAACCGGCCAGGCAGGCCAACCGGCTGGTCACGCACCCGGCCGGTCACGTGACCAGCTGGGCAGGCGCTCGGGTCAGAGCGCCGTGGCGATCGTCTCCGCCACCTGCTCCCGCCGTCTGGCGAACTCGGCCTCCTGCGCTCGCGTCCGGTCGAGGCCGTCTGCGATGTCGGCGTCCCGGCGCATCAGCTCGGCAAGATCGAGACCGGCCAGCTCGAGGACGCCCATCCGCTCGTAGGCGGTGCGGACCCTCTCCCCCCACAGGCCGATGTCCTTCACGCACGGCACTATCCGGCTGAACAGCAGCTTGCGGAAAGCCCGCATGTACTCGGAGGTCTCCACCGCGGCGAGGCAGGCGTCCATGTCGAAGCCGAGGTTCTCCCAGACCTCGGCGCCGCGCAGCCGGTCACGCATCAGCCAGCAGCTCTCGACGACGAACTCCTCGCGTTCGTCGAGCTCCCGACGGGACAACTGCGCATAGTAGTCACGCAGCGCCAGCCGTCCGAAGGCGACGTGCCGGGCCTCGTCCTGCATGATATAGGAAAGGATCTGTTTGGGCAGCGCCGCCGTGGCGGCGTCCCGCAGGACGCCGAAGGCGGCCAGCGCGAGGCCTTCGATGAGCACCTGCATGCCCAGGTACGGCATGTCCCACCGGCTGTCGCTCAGCGTCGTCTCCAGCAGCGAGCGCAGCTCGGGGTTGATCGGATACAGAAGGCCGATCTTCTCCCGCAGGAAGCGGGAGTAGATCTCCGCGTGCCGCGTCTCGTCGATCGTCTGGGTCGCGGCGTAGAACTTCGCGTCCATGTCCGGGACGGACTCGACGATCCGGGCACTACAGATCATCGCGCCCTGCTCGCCGTGCAGGAACTGGCTGAACTGCCAGGCCATCAGGTGCTGGCGCAGTTCGCCGCGCTCCCGCCGGCCGAGCTTGTCCCACAGCGGAAGCCCGTAGATCGGGACCGTCCGGTCGGACAGCCCCAGCGGGTGGTGCGGATCCACCTCCTGCGACCAGTCGATTCTGGTCGCGGCATCCCACTGCTTGTCCTTGCCCTGCTGGTAGAGGGCCAGCAGCCGGGCCCGGCCGTCGGCGTAGTCCCAGGAGAACCGGGCACTGCCGGCCATGGGGACGCTCCAGGTGCGATCGCCGGCCGACGCGTCGTAACGATCATGTGCGCTGATGGGCCAAACCTCCAGTCACCAGGCCCGGACCGGCCGGCCGGCCGGCCGGCAGCGCGATCCCGGTCATCCATACCGCTGGAGGCCGCTCGCGCGGGCCGGGCAGGCAGCCCCGGTGGGACGCCACGACAGACCGGCCACCCACTGCCGGGCCGGTCGTACCCGCCCACATCGTCCATGCCCACATCGTCACGATACCTGGCGGGTCACACCACCTGCTGGACAGCCACCGTGCCGCTGGACAGCCACCGTGCCGCTGGACAGCTGTCGCGTCGATGTCATATCAACAGATGCACAACATATTGACATTGAGTGACGACGTAGCCGGACTCCGCCCCACCCACCCCCTGCGGGGGCTCATCCCCTGGGGGGGTGATGGTGCTCGACACGCCGCCGGTAAAGTTAATGGTTTGTGACAACTGGCCCCGAAAGCCGACTGGACCGCTACCGTCGGGGCCGTGGACCGCATCTGCAGTCGACCGGATTTCCTGCGACAAGAGCGCCTGCGAGCGGCGGGGCGCCTCCGGAGCCGTCAACGTCCCCGTGACAGCCATCGCCACCGCCGGGTGGCGGTCCGGCCGCCGGGGCGTCCGGCCCGGCGCCGCTGAAACCGGACGGACCGCCCCTTCGCGGACCGGTACGGCAGCTCGGAGCGCTCACCAGCTCGGCGGCCCGCCGTACGCGATGTCGCGGAACACGATGTCGTGGAAGCCGTACGCGATGTCGCGGGAAGGGTGCAGATGTCGACGTCCGAGCCTGGAAACGGGCCATCGGTGAGTGACAAGTCACATTTCCGCCATGTTCGGGAGATGATCGCCGAAGCCGCACGAGCGCTCGGCGGCGAGTTCCCCGGCCAGGACGCGGTGACGATCATCGGCCCACCGCGGACCCTGCCGTCACGGCTACCGGTCAGCGCGCTCGCCCAGGCGAGCGTGGCCGTCGTCGGGCTCGCGGCCGGCGAACTCAGCGCCGCGCGCACGGGAGCGGGCCCGCAGCGCAGGGAACCGCTGACGATCGACAGTGGCGCGGTGGCCGCGGCCTTCACCAGCGAACGGCACCTGCGCCTCGACGGGCAGCCGCAGATCGGCATGGATCCGCTGTCGGCCTTCCTGCCGGCGGCGGACGGCTGGGTGCGGCTGCACGGCAACTACCCGCACCATCGCACCCGGCTGCGGGCGGCGCTCGGGATCGCCGACACCGTGACCGACCCGACGGCCGCCGTCAGAGCAGCCGTGGCCACCCTGCCCGCGACCGAGGTCGAGGACGGGGTGGTGGCGCACGGCGGCGTGGCCGCGGCCGTGCGGAACACCGCCGAGTGGCGACGGCACCCACAGGGCCGCGCCCTCGCCGAGCTGCCCCTGGCAGGTGTGCGCCGGCTGGACGACGAGCGCGCGCCCGGTGCGGGACACCCGACCCACGGGCACGGCCCGGTCCACGAACGCGGCCTGCCCGCCGCGGGGATCCGTGTCCTCGATCTGACCAGGGTCATCGCCGGCCCGATCGGCACCAGGATCCTCGCCTTTCTCGGCGCCGACGTTCTGCGGGTCGACAGCCCGCGGCTGCCCGAGATCCCCGCCCAGCACCTCGACACCGGCCCGGGCAAGCGATCGGCCTTTCTCGACCTCGAACGCCCAGCCGACCGGCGGGCGTTCGAGGAGCTGCTGGCATCCGCGGACGTCGTCGTGAGCGGGTACCGCCCCGGAGCGCTGGACCGGTTCGGGCTGTCACCGCGGGCGCTGCACGAGCGGCGCCCCGGGATCCGTCCCGGGATCGTGGTGGCGACGCTGAGCGCATGGGGACCGACCGGACCGTGGGCCGGGCGGCGCGGGTTCGACAGCATCGTCCAGGCCGCCACGGGCATAGCCACGACAGCGGCCGGCCAGGGGTGCGACCAGGGGTGCTGCCCGCCCAGGCGCTCGACCACGCCACCGGCTACGTGATGGCGGCGGCTGTCCTGCGTGCCCTCACGCTGCGCCACCGGGAATCCGGTTCCTGGCACGTCCAGCTGTCACTCGCCCAGACCGCCACCTGGCTGCTCGCCCGGCGCGCGAGAACCGAGGGGAAGGCCGTCGGAACCGTCGCCGGTGCTGCCACGGCTGGCGGCACGGCCGCGGCGGGTGCCTCCGCGGATGCCTCCGCGATCGACGTGACCTCGTGGCTGGACACGGTCGGCAGTCACGCCGGACGGCTGACCTACGTACTTCCGCCCCTGCGGGTGGACGGCGGCCCGCGCACCTGGTCCCATCCGCCGCTCCCGCTCGGTGCCTCACCCCCGGCCTGGCTGTGGTCACACAGCCTGCGATCACGGTGTGGCGGCGTCCCGTGACCGGCGAGGAGCGGGCCCGCGCGTGACGTTCCGGCCCGAAGACCCTATGGTCAACCAGATATGGATCGCCTCGTCTGGATCGACTGTGAGATGACCGGGCTCGACGCCGCCTCCGATCTCCTGTTGGAGGTCGCATGCCTGGTCACCGACAGCGAACTGAATATCCTTGGCGGCGGCGTGGACGTGGTCGTGTCCGCGCCGGAGACCGCACTGGCCGGGATGGATGCCGTAGTCCAGCAGATGCACGCCACCTCGGGGCTGACCGAAGCCGTACGGGCATCGACGCTGACCGTGGCCGACGCCGAACGACAGGTGCTCGACTACGTCCGCGATCAGATCCCGGACGCGGGCAAGGCCCCACTGTGCGGCAACTCGATCGCTACCGATCGCAACTTCCTCGCCCGGTACATGCCGGCGCTCGACAGCTACCTGCACTACCGAATGGTCGACGTGTCGACCGTGAAGGAACTCGCCCGACGCTGGTACCCGCGGGCCTACTATGCGGCACCGGCCAAGCGTGGTGGGCATCGCGCCCTGGCCGACATCCAGGAGAGCATCGACGAGCTGCGCTACTACCGAAAGGCGATCTTCGTACCGCAGCCGGGACCCACCAGCGAGTTCGCTCGGGCAACGGCGCAGGAGATCACCCGGGCGGCGGGCCGGGAGACCGGCACGGACGACGCGGGCGACGACGCGGGCAGCCCACCATCCGCGTCGGCGGGCGCCCCCCGGACGGGCACCACCTCGGCAGAGACCGCCCCCACCAGCCGCACCCCGGCGGATGCCGCGCAGACCCCACCGGCGGCCGTCCGGGCGCGGCCACCGTCCGGGCGCGCTCGCCATCCGCCGAACACGGCCACCATCCGAAAGTAGCAACCGTCCGATCACGCTCTCGACCCACCCGTGGCACCGCAAGGCGTTTCGCCAGAAGGACGATCGGACCGGTACTATGGGCCGGGCCTGAACAGTTGGCCGGCCGGTCACGGGTGTACGACCGCTGACGGCCGACGGTTCGGTTTCAGTGTGCGGTTTTCAGCACGTGGTGGGTGTAGCTCAGCTGGTAGAGCACCGGGTTGTGGTCCCGGGTGTCGCGGGTTCAAGTCCCGTCACTCACCCTCGGTTGGATCCTGTTCGGTGGCCTTCGGCCACCTTTCCAGGCTCCCGCGTCATGCTGGCCCAGGGGGGACCCCCTGGAACCCCCATGTCAGGGGGACTCCGTCCCCCCGACACCCCCTTGGCGGCTGGTCGAATGCCTGGCTGGCACCGAAATATCGATCATTGTGTTCAGTCATGACGCTGGGATGGCGATCTCGGAGGGTGCCGCCGGGGCCGCCGGGCCGGCGACGATCGCCCGGAGCGTGTCGCCCGCGGCAAACCGGGCGATCTGGTCCCGGAGAAACGCGGCGGCGCGGGGCTTGAACGCGCTGGTGTTGCCGCCGAGATGCGGGGTCAGCAGCACACCGGGCGCGGACCACAACGGGTGCGCGTCGGGCAACGGCTCCGGCTCGACGACGTCCAGAGCCGCCAGCAACCGCCCGTCGTGCAGCTCACGGAGCAGGGCGTCGGTGTCGACGACCGCTCCCCGGGCGACGTTGACCAGCAGCGAGCCGTCCGGCATCGCGGCGAGGAACCGGGCGTCGGCAAGGCCGCGGGTGCTCTCGTTGAGCGAGCAGGCCAGGACGGCCACGTCCTGCTCCGGGAGCAGGGCCGGTAGTTCGGTGACCGCGTGGATGTGACCGCGCCCGTCGTCCCGGGCCCGGCTCGCGACGCGGGTCAGCGACACCTCGAACGGTTCGAGCCGGGCGGCGATGGCCGTCCCGAGGCCGCCGGCGCCCACCACGAGCACCCGCCGGTCCGCCAGCGAGCGCAGGGTGCGCGGCTGCCAGCGTCCCCGCGCGGCGCCGCTCGCGCGGACCGCGGCCGGGATCCCCCGCAGCTGCGCCAGGACGAGCCCCACGGCCAGCTCGGACGTGGAAGCGTCGTGCACACCTGCCGCATGACACAAAGTGACCTTCGGGGACACGTTCGCGATGGCATCCTCATAACCCGCGGTAAGCGTCTGCACGACCCGCAGCCGGGGCAGGCTGTTGACCAGGGACCAGTCCGCCCGCCTCATGTACGGGGGGACGAGGAACTCGGTGTCCAGCACACCCGCCCGCCGCGGGTCGGAGTCGGCGTCCCACACCACGGCCCGCACGGCCGGGATCGGGCCGACCAGGTCGATCCAGCGCTTGTCCGGAAGGCTGACGACGACCGTGCCCGCTTCGGTTCCTGCCATGGACGAAGGCTAACCGGCCCGGAGCGTCACGATCACGCTCCTTGCGTCCCGGGCGCCGGGCCACCCGCGAGCCAGGTCACCGGCCACCGGACACCGGGGCGCTCAAGAACCGGGTCGCTCGAGAGGCGGATCACCGGGCGGCCGGCTGGTTGTCGTCCCGGATCTCGCCGACAAGTTCCTCCAGGACGTCCTCCAGCGCGACGACCCCGAGGATCCGCCCCTCCTGGTCGGTGACCCGGGCCAGATGCGCCCCGCTGCGCTGCATCGTGGCGAGCACCGTCGCGAGCCGGTCGTCGGCACCGACCCTGGCCAGCGGGCGGACCCACTTGGCGGGGACCGGCGCCGCCCGCTTGCGCGGGTTGGTTTCCAGGACGTCCTTGAGATGCAGGTATCCGACGAGCTCGCCGGTGGCTGCCCGGACCGGGAAGCGGGAGAACCCGGTCCGGGCAGCCACCGCCTCCACCCCCCGGGGGGTGACCCCGACCTCGACCGTCTCCAGGCTGTCGAGGGGCAGCAGGACGCTGCGCGCGCTGCGTTCGTCGAAGTGCAGCGCCCCGGAGAGCAGCCCGTGCTGGTCGGCGTCGAGCAGCCCCTCCCGGCGGGACTCCTCGACGAAGCCGGCGACCTCGTCGCGGGTGAAGGCGCTGGCCACCTCGTCCTTCGGCGCCACCCGGACGATGCGCAGGCTGAGGTTGGCGACCGCGTTCAGGGCCGCGATCGCCGGGCGCAGGTAGCGCACGACGCCGACGAGCGGCGGGACGAGTAACAGGGCGCCGCGGTCCGGCCCGGCCAGGGCGATGTTCTTGGGCACCATCTCGCCGATGACCACGTGCAGAAACACGACCGCCGTCATGGCGACGGTGAGCGCGACCGGGTGCAGCAGGGCGTGCGGCATCCCGGCCGCCTCGAGCGGGCCTTCGAGCAGGTGCGCGACCGCGGGCTCCCCGAGCGAGCCGAGCCCCAGGGTGCAGACCGTGATACCCAGCTGGGTACCGGCCAGCATCAGGGAGACCTCCTCCATCGCGCGCAGCGTGATCCGCGCGCGGGCCGAACCGGCCTGTGCCAGCGGCTCGATGGCGCTGCGCCGGGCCGAGATCAGCGCGAACTCGGCTCCCACGAAGAAGGCGTTGGCGAGCAGCAGGACGACGGTGAGGAAGAGCGCGAGCGGGATGCTCACCGCAGCGCCCCCATCGCGTCCTCGGCGGCGCAGCCGCGCCGCCCGCCCCTGGGACGGCCGCTGTTTCCGGAACGGTCGCCGTCCGCGGAACCGTCACCGTCCCTGGGGGACGCGCCGTCCACGGGAGAGCCGCCGTCCGTTGGCGGCTCGCCGTCGGCGTGGACGTGCGCGGGAACCAGGCGGACCCGGTCCACCCGGCGGCCGTCCATCAGCTGGACGGTGAGGGTGACGCCGTCGACCTCGACCACGTCACCGGCGACCGGCACCCGGCCGAGACGGTCGGCGACAAGCCCGCCAAGGGTCTGGTACGCCTCGTCCACCGGCAGGTGGACGTCAACGGTCTGCGCCACCTCGTCGAGGCGGAGCAGACCGGAGAGCAGCCACGTCCCGTCCCGGCGCCGGGCCGCGCGCAGCCCGACCCGGTCGTGCTCGTCGACGACGTCGCCGACCAACTCCTCGATCAGGTCCTCGATGGTGACCAGGCCGTCCGTGCCGCCGAACTCGTCGATGACGACCGCCATCTGCAGCCCGCCGCGGCGCAGTGTCTCCAGCAACGGATCGAGTTCGATCGTGGACGGCACGCTCAGATGGGGGATCATCACGTCGCTGACGGCCACGGTGTCCCGGTCGTCCTCGGAGACGGCGACCGCGTGCTTGACATGGACCAGGCCGACCACGTCGTCGAGGCCCTGCCCGACAACCGGGAAACGCGAGTGCCCGGTCCGACGGGTGAGCGCGATCACCTCGCTGACCGGGTCACCGACCCCGACCGTCCACATGCGGACCCGGGGGGTGAGGACGTCCGCGGCCTGCTTGCGCCCGAACGCCAGCGAGCGTTGCAGCAACGTCGCGGTCTCCGGCGCGAGCGTACCCTGCTCCGCGGACCGGCCGACCAGGGAGAACAGTTCCTGCGCGGAGCGGGCCGAGGCAAGCTCCTCCTGCGGCTCGATGCCCAGCCGCCGCAGCAGGCCCTCGGCGGCGCCGTTGAGCAGGCGGATCAGGAAGGAGGCCGCCCGGCTGAACCCACGCTGGAACCCCTGCACCATCCGCGCGGTCGCCAGCGGCCGGGCCACCGCGAGGTTCTTCGGGACGAGCTCGCCGTAGATCATGGTAATGCCCGCGGCGAGCAGCACGGCTACCGCCACGGCGACGCCGGTGGCCATTCCCGCGGGTATCCCGATCGCCTTCAGCGGGCCGTGGAGCAGACGCGCGATCGCCGGTTCGACGAGAAAGCCGATCGCCAGATTGGTGATGGTGATGCCGAGCTGAGCGCCGGAGAGCTCGGTCGAGAGGTTCCTGAGCGCCTTGAGGACGCCTCTGGACCTGCGGTCACCGACTGCCGCGGCACGTTCGACGGTCATGCGGTCGACCGTCACCAGGGAGAACTCGGCGGCGACGAAAACGCCGCAGACCCCGACCAGCGCGACGCTGATCAGGACGAGGAGCCACTCGATCACTGTCGCCTGCCCAGGTCGGCCCGGTCCAGGGCAGGCGTCGGACTATGACTGGGTGTATCGGGACTAGGCATGGCCCTCTCGGAGGTAGGCGTGACAGAACCCGCCGCGGGCGGGAAGGCGGCCCACCGGCGGTGCCCGAGTGCTCCCGCGGGGCGCCTGCACGCACACACCACAAGGATGCCCGCGTCCGGCTGCCTTGGACAGCCATCCGAACGGGTCGGACCAGCCCATGCGCCGCATGTGTCTCCCACGCTTCCCCGGCCCGTGGCACCGGCCCGTGACACCTCGGCCGCACACACGACCGACCCGCGAGGCAGGGGCCGGCGAGCCGCACGGAAAGCACGATCCGGGGAAAGCCTCTGGTCGACCCCGCTCCGGTCGATCTCGCTTTATTCGATCTCGAAGAGGCCCTGCCGGACGGCGTACATGACGGCTTCCATCCGCGAGTGCAGCTGCAGTTTGTCCAGGATGTTGCGGACGTGGTTCTTGACCGTGTTCTCGCTGATGAACAGCTTCCGGGCGATCTCCCGGTTGGCCCGTCCCTCCGCGACCAGTTTGAGGACCTCCAGTTCGCGGGCGGTGAGGTGGGGGGCGGGTACCCGGCTGGGCCGGTCGTCGGAACCGCGGGCGAGCGCGGCGAACTCGACTATGAGTTTGGACGCCATCGACGGGCTGATCAGGCTCAGCCCGTTGTGCACCGCGCGGACCGCGCTGGCCACCTCGTGCGGCGGGATGGACTTCAGGAGGTAACCGACCGCCCCCGCCTTGATCGCCTCGAAAAGATCAGCTTCGTCGTCGCTGACCGTCAACATTACGATCTTCGCGGTCGGCACCTCACGCTTGATCGCGCTCGCGGCGTCGATGCCGTCGCGGTACGGCATCCGGACGTCCATCAGGACGATGTCCGGCGTGGTCCCCGTGGCTATCGTGACAGCCTGCCGGCCGTCGCCGGCGCGACCGACGACGGTGATGTCCTCTTCAAGATCGAGAACGGTCTCCAGACCCTGGAGGAACAGCTCGTGGTCGTCGACCACGAGCACCCGGATGGGCTCGGACTGAGGTGCCACAGGTGGCAGAACACCAATCATCATCACAGATCGGAGCTATCTGGCACGGATGGTCCAACAACGGGCTGCCGGACGGACAAACTGCGATCGACGCATGTGCCCACTCTATGTGATGGGCTACTTACACAGAGCCGTGTCTCCACACCGGCACCGATCGAGTCATGCACGGATACCGCTTCCGACATATCGGAATGATACGCGCCACCAGCTTGCTATGACGCTGACGACACACCGTCACCATACCCACGAAGGGGGTGAATCATCAACCCCGAACTGGGCATATGACGCATCCCCCATCGGGCCTGCGACCGGGACCAACAGGCCTGCGGGAGTGAATTCGACACCGGGACCCTCTCAGTGACGACTACTCTGTGTAATAGTTCGGGCGCTCAGATGGCGATACTCGCCGCCGTTGCCCGAACGCCCGACATGCCACCGTCGTTCACGGCCGGACTCCCGCCGTTCGCCACTTCGAGGCGTGGTGCTGGTGGCACTCATGGCCGATCACGGGCAACCTGTGTTCATGGTCACACCTTCCTGCAACACGCTCCACCATCACATCAAGCCTGGTAAGAGCTGGTCCGAGGCGTACGCCCGATGTCACGAGGCCGCGCCCGAGGCCTTCGACCCGGACCGGCTGCGCAACCTGTGGGGCGGCCAGTGGCGCCGCACCGGGGAACCACTGCGCAGCGTCACCCCCGTTGACGGATCTTCCATCGCCGGCCCGCCGATGATCGAGCCGGACGAGGCGCGCGAGGCGATCCGCGCCACCCTCGACGACCACAAACACTGGCGTGACGTACCGGTCGCCGAGCGCAGGGCGCGGGTCAC
Source organism: Protofrankia symbiont of Coriaria myrtifolia (assembly GCF_900634755.1). Classification (NCBI taxonomy): domain Bacteria; kingdom Bacillati; phylum Actinomycetota; class Actinomycetes; order Frankiales; family Frankiaceae; genus Protofrankia; species Protofrankia symbiont of Coriaria myrtifolia. The sequence continues at coordinate 3,180 of NZ_CAAAFS010000120.1, read as the reverse complement.
CGCCGCGGTGGACTCCATGGACGATCACCGTGACCTGCTCGCGCTGCTGCTGGTCTGGGAGATCGGCAAGCCGTGGCGGCTGGCGCGCACCGACGTCGACCGCGCGCTCGACGGCGTCCGCTGGTACGTCGAGGAGATCGACCGGATGATCGACGGGCGCGGCCCGCTGCCCGGCCCGGTCAGCAACATCGCGAGCTGGAACTACCCGATGAGCGTGCTCATGCACGCCATGCTCGTCCAGGTCCTCGCCGGCAACGCCGCGATCGCCAAGACCCCGACCGACGGCGGGGCCGCCTGCCTGACTCTCGCCTGCGCGTTGGCGCACCGCGCCGGGCTCCCCGTGGCGCTGGTGTCCGGGTCCGGCTCCCGGCTGTCGAGCGCACTGGTGCGGGCACCGGAGATCGGCTGCCTGGCGTTCGTCGGCGGGCGTTCCGCGGGCGGTCAGGTCGCCGCGGCGCTCGTCGACACCGGCAAGCGGCACTTCCTGGAGCAGGAGGGCCTCAACACCTGGGGCATCTGGGAGTTCTCCCAGTGGGACCTGCTGGCCGCGCACCTGAAGAAGGGCTTCGAGTACGGCAAGCAGCGCTGCACCGCGTACCCCCGTTACGTCGTCCAGCGCCAGCTCTTCGACCAGTTCCTCGCGGCCTACCTGCCCGTGGTCGCGTCGGTGCGCTTCGGGCATCCGCTGGCCGTCGCGCACGACGACGATCCCCTGCCCGAACTCGACTACGGGCCCGTCATCAGCGCGGTGAAGTCCGCCGATCTCGCCAGGAAGATCGACGAGGCGGTCAGCAAGGGCGGCGTGCCGCTGTACCGGGGGACGATCGCCGACGGCGCTTTCGTGCCCGGGCAGGACACCTCGGCCTATGTGCCGCCGGTGGCCATCCTCGCTCCCCCGCCGTCGTGCGCGCTGCACCATGCCGAGCCGTTCGGCCCGGTGGACACGATCGTGGTGGTCGATTCCGAAGCCGAGCTCCTCGCCGCGATGAACGCCTCCAACGGCGCGCTGGTCGCCTCGCTCGCCTGCGACGACGAGACGCTTGCCCGACGGCTCAGCGGCGAGGTCCAGGCATTCAAGATCGGTATCAACAAGCCGCGGTCCCGGGGCGACCGGGACGAGCCGTTCGGCGGCCGCGGCGCGTCCTGGAAAGGGGCCTTCGTCGGCGGCGACCACCTCGTGCACGCCGTCACCGTGGGCGATGATCCCGGGGAGCGACTGTACGGCAACTTCCCCGGCTACTCGCTGTACCCACCAACCTGACGTCCCCGGGCCACTGACCCGCCGGGCCGGTGGCCCGCGCCGCGCCAGCGCACCGGCCGGACAGCCCCGCGTCCCCCACTCTCTTCCACAGTTTCAACCAGGAAATTCCAGCCAGAAAAGCAACTGCCAGAAAAACGAGTACGTAAACGGCTGCCAGCGCATTTGTTCTCCCGCTTCGTGATTCAACAGAATTCGATCACGTGATTCCGGGACGGGTTCGCGTTACCCGGCCGGCGCTTCGGAGGCGCGAGGGCCGTGTGTGGCCAACGGGCCGGGAGGGCGAAGGCCGTGCTCGGCCAGCGGGCCAGGGCGCAGGCCATGCTCGGCCAGCGGGCCGAGACGCAGGCCCCGGTCGTGGCAGCGGGCGGCAAACTCGGGCAGGGCGCCGAGAGCGCTGTGCCACGCCTGCGGCGCGGACGTGCAGTCGCTGTCGTGCAGCAGGACGGTCCCACCACCGCGCAGGTCCGGGGTGAGGGCGTCGAGAACGGTCAGCGGCGTGGCCGTCGACGTCCAGTCCCGGCCCCAGGCCGTCCACAGCACCGGGGTCAGCTCCAGCCTGCGGGCGGCGAGGAGGAACCCCGCGGACAGGATGCCGTGCGGCGGCCGGACGAACCGCGGCGGCCGCCCGGTCAGCGTCGTGATCAGTTCCCGGGTCCGGTACAGCTGCCGGTAGGTGGAGCGCGGCCCGCGCAGCAACATCGGCCGGTGGTCCCAGCCGTGGACGGCCAGCTCGTGGCCGGCGTCCACCATCCGCTCGGCCAGGTGCGGCGCGCGTTCCAGCATCGTCCCGAGAACGAAGAAGGTCGCCCGCAGGTCCAGTTCGGCCAGCACGTCGAGGAACAGCGGGGTGGACGCCGGGTCCGGACCGTCGTCGAAGGTGAGCGCCACATGGTCCGGCGCGCCGATCCCGGCGAGCGCGGGCATCAGCTGGGTTCGCAGCCGGCGCAGGGTGGCCACCGAGGGGACCGCGTGGGTGAGAAGCGCGGCGGCACCGGCGCCCGCGGCCGCCCGGGCGAAACCCGCCACCCCGGCGTTCCCGGCCCGCCCAACCACGTTCCCGGCCCGCCCGACACGCCCGGCCGGTCGGGTCGGCCACCACGACGCCGCCTCCTCGACCTCCTCGACGCCTGGCAGGTACGTCATGCCGGACACCTTCCCACACCGTTCCCGGGCCTGGCGAAACCCTCGGGGCGTGGGACGGGACAGCGGCCGTGGAGCGAAACACCGGGCAGGGGTTCCACAGCCGCCGGTCTGACCGCCGCCGGGACGCCCCGCGGAACGGGAACAGCGGCCCCGGCGCCGGGTCTGCCGGCACCCGGGCCTACAGGTACGACGAGCATGTGGGCACCCCGGGAATCGGTTCGTTCTGCCCTCCCTGGGCCACCACGGTCGCCGGCAGATACCCCCAGGCGACCGTGTACCCGTGGGTGTTGGGCCGGGAGCTGTCACCCTGGGTGTACAGCCACCAGGTGTTGGTGTTGCCCTGCACCACGGGATTCGCCCGACCCCGCAGCTGGCAGACCACCCAGACGGCCGACGCGGCGTTCATGTAGCCGCTGTCGTCGAGATCCTCCGACTCCTGCGCGGCCCGGACGTTGGCGTAGACGGCCGAACCGGCGTAGGTACGGCAGTTGTACGTGGGGAAGGTCCGTCCAGCGTAGTCCGTGACGTTTCGGTTACGAGGGGTGCAGCTTTCCGCGGGATCCGGTTGTGACGGGACAGCGCTGCTGGGCGCCGGCGAAGGCGCGGGGGGAGGCAGCGGGACCACCGGTACCCCCGTGTTCGGCACCTGGTTGCCCGGCGGCCCCGCGCCGGATGCCGTCGGGCCTGGCCCCGCGGCACCGGGCGCCGCCGGGGCGACCGGCACGGCGCCGGACGCTCCCGCGGCGGGCGTCCCCGCGGGGGAAGCCGACACGGCC
>NZ_CAAAFS010000119.1:0-11916 GCF_900634755.1 Protofrankia symbiont of Coriaria myrtifolia | reverse complement strand
GCCGTGTCGGCTTCCCCCGCGGCGGGCGTCCCCGCGGGGGAAGCCGACACGGCCGGGGCAGCCGAGGCGGCAGCGGACGCGGTGGGGGTGGCACCGCCCGGCGCGGACGGCGGGGCCGCCGAGATGGTCACCCTCGGGGCTGGGGAACGCAGCCCGACCCCCGGTAACAGCAACAGCAGCAGTGCCGCCACCGCGAAGCCGCCTGTCACCGGTACCAGCACGCCCAGCACACGGCGGCGCTTCCCCGGCCCGGCGGCGGCCGGCACGACGGGCTCGGCGGTGCCAGCCGCCGCCGTGACCGCCACCGGCTCGGCGGAGCCCGGGACAACCTGCTCCGAGATGACCGATTCTGGGGCGACGGGCTCCTGGACGACGGGTTCCGGGACGACCGCCGACGTGGCGGACGCCGGCTCGGCCGGCGTCGGGGCCACGACCGCTGCCGCGGCGAGCTGCGAAGAAGCGGAGCCAGCCACGCCGGCAGAGGCAGAGTCCACGCTGGCAGGGCCGCCGGCCGCGCCCGTGGCGGCGGGTGCCGGGGAGACACGGCCCGCGGCGGCCGGATCTGTGGTGGACGGGTCTACAGCAGCCGGATCCACGGTGGGCGGCTTGGGGATGTCGGCTGCCGGCCCGACCGGTGGCACGTTCCCACCGGCGACGTGACCCGCGCCTGGGCGTGGTGGCAGGGTCGGTGCCGTGCTCGTCCCGCCAGGCGGTGCGGCGGGCCGCGGCAGCCGGGGAACGGGATCCGCGAGCCGGCCGGTGACCGTCGACGTCTTCTTCGGATCGTCCGCGGAGACGGGCGCGCCGACCTGGCCGCCGCGAGCGGCCTCTATCGCGCGCAGTTCCGCTAGCACACCCGCGGCGGTGGCGGGACGCTGGTCCGGCGCGGCGGCGAGGGTCCGACGCACCAGCGCGACCAGCTCGTCGGGGACGTTGTCGGCCAGTTCGTCGGGCAGCGCCGGTGGCGGCCCGGCCAGCATCTCCCGCAGCAGCTGCGTCGGCATCCGGCCGGTGAACGGTGGCTGTCCGGCCAGCAGCGTGAAGAGGGTGGCGCCGAACCCGAAGATGTCGGAGGCAACGCTGTGCTCCCCACCCTGGAGCACCTCGGGCGACGCGTAGCGGGGCGTGAACGCCACCGACGCGGTCGTGTTCTCCGCCGCGTTCTCGACCACGGCGATACCGAAGTCGCTGAGCACGGCGGTCCCGGACTCGCGGATCATGATGTTCGCCGGTTTGAGATCGCGGTGCAGGACGCCGTGGCGGTGGGCGGTCACGAGGGCGTCGGCCACCTGCGCACCGACGCGCAGCACCTCGTCGGCGTCCAGCCGCCCGGCGTCGGCCAGCCGGTCGGCCAGCGACCCGCCCGAGACATACTCCATCGCGATGTAGGGACGCCCGTCCCGGGTCGTCCCAGCGTCGAAAACCGAGATGATGTTCGGATGGCCGGTCAGGCGCCCGGTCACCCGGCATTCACGCAGGAACCGCCGCTTCGCGTCCGGGTCGGCGAGGACGGCGTTCATCACCTTGACCGCGACCCGGCGGTCGAAAATCTCCTGTCGGCCCAGGTAGACCGTGCTGAACCCACCGTAGCCGATCGGCTCCAGCAGCCCGTAACCGTCGATCATGTCAGATACCCGCCGGCCACCGCCGGCAGCGGACGGGCCGGACGGGCCGGACGGGCCGGACGGGCCGTCTCCCCGGCCAGGCCGCCTGCGGTGGATCGCCGGCCGCGTGGGCCAACGCCCCCGTCCACCGGCAGCCGTCGGGCACAGGCTCGTCGGGCACAGGCTAAATGCGGAGCGCCGTCAGGCAGTACCACGATATCCGGTATCTCCTTGTTCGGTACCGCCGCGCCCGGTACCACCACGATAAATCCGATCATAATGATTCAGCCCATGACAGGCGCCTCACCCATCGACGGGATGTCTTTCCGCTGCCCACCGCTGCGGGACAGGCCAAACTTGCGATTGAGGCTGACAGTATCGGGTGAGCGGTATCGGTGAGGACAACGACACCCCAAGTGTATAAGGAGGCTCATGCCGGCAGCCATCATGCCGCCAGGCGCAGCCGTCGCGCCGGCACGCGCAGCCGGGGCCCGCGACCGGGGTGCGCCGGGGTCCCGGCCGGACGTCATCGTCGCCGGCGCCGGTGTGATCGGGCTCGGCGTGGCGTGGCGTGCGCGTCTGCGCGGACTGACCGTCACCGTCGTCGATCCCGCGCCGGGATCGGGCGCCAGTTGGACGGCCGCGGGCATGCTCGCCCCCCTCAGCGAGCTCCACTACGGCGAGCAGCCCCTGCTCGCGCTGAACATGGCGTCGGCACAGCGCTACCCCACGTTTGTCGCGGAGCTGGAGCGCAGCAGCGGCACCGAGGTCGGCTACCTGCGCTGCGGGACGCTGGTCGCGGCCTGGGACAGCGCGGACATGGCCGGTCTGCGCGACATCCACGGCTTCGCGCGCTCGCTGGGCCTGCGCACCGAGCTGCTGACCCGGCGCGAGCTGCGCGCCCGCGTCCCGGCGTCGGCGAGCGGCCTGGCCGGCGCGCTGTCGGCACCCGACGATCACCAGATCGACAACCGGCTCCTGCACGGCGCGCTGCTGCGGGCCTGCGCGGCCGAGGGGGTGACGCTGCTTCCCACCGCCGCGCGGCGGTGGCTGCTGCGCGGCGACCGGGTCGTCGGGCTGGAGCTGGCCAACGGCACCGAGCTGACCGCGCCGGTGGTCGTCCTCGCCTGCGGAGCGTGGTCGGGCCAGATCGACGGGCTGCCGTCCGGGGTGCTGCCGGCGGTCCGCCCGGTCAAGGGCCAGACACTGCGGCTGCGTACCGTCGGGCCGCCGCTGCTGACCTGTGTGCTGCGGGGCACGGTGCGCGGCCACCCGGTGTACCTGGTGCCCCGCGCCGACGGCCGGATCGTGGTGGGGGCCAGCAGCGAGGAGGCCGGCTTCGACCTGCGGCCCCGCGCGGGCGCCGTGTACGAGCTGCTCCGGGACGCCCAGGCCCTCGTCCCGGGGGTGGGCGAGGCGGAGTTGGAGGAGGTCAGCACCGGCCTGCGGCCCGCCTCACCGGACAATGCGCCGCTGATCGGCCCATCCCGACTACCCGGGCTGCTGCTCGCCGTGGGCCACTATCGCAACGGTGTGCTGCTCACCCCGGTGACGGCGGACGCCATCGCCGGCCTGCTGGCGGACGGTGCCCTGCCCGACGAGGTCGCTGCCTTCACCCCGGCCCGGTTCGACCATGCCGTCGACCACGCCGGGGACCAGGCCGTCGAGAACCGGTCGACCAGGGAGGACGTCAGATGACTCTCACCGTGAACGGCAAGGCCATGCAGGTGCCGGCCGGGATCACACTGCACCAACTCATGATCATGATGAGTGTTTCCGCCAACGGCCGCGGGAGCGCCGCCGCGGTCGACGGCGTCGTCGCCCCCCGCAGCCGGTGGGAGAGCCTGGAGCTGCGCGCCGGCCAGCACGTGGAGATCCTGACCGCCACCCAGGGAGGCTGACATGGCCGACGACGCGTTCACGATCGCCGGTGAGGAGCTCGGCTCCCGGCTGATCCTGGGCACCGGCGGCGCGCCGAGCCTCGCCGTCATGGAAGCGGCGATCAGGGCTTCCGGCACGGACGTGTGCACGGTGTCCATGCGCCGGGTGGACACCACCACCCCGGGCTCCATGCTGGACATGCTCGCCCGCTGCGGCGTGCGGGTGCTGCCCAACACCGCCGGCTGCCGCACGTCCCACGAGGCCGTTCTCACCGCCGAGCTCGCCCGGGAGGCGCTGGAGACGAACTGGGTGAAACTCGAGGTGATCGCGGACGAGCAGACCCTGCTGCCGGACCCCGTCGAACTCCTCGACGCGGCGGAACGCCTGGTCGCCGAGGGGTTCACCGTCCTGCCCTACACCAACGACGACCCGGTGCTCGCCCGACGCCTGCAGCAGATCGGCTGCGCGGCCGTGATGCCGCTGGGCGCGCCCATCGGGACCGGGCTCGGTATCCGCAACACCCACAACATCGAGCTGATCGTCGCCGAGGCGGAGGTCCCGGTCGTCCTGGACGCCGGGATCGGCACCGCCTCCGACGCGGCGCTGGCCATGGAACTCGGCTGTGACGCCGTCCTGCTGGCGTCGGCGGTGACCCGCGCCCAGGATCCCGCCCTGATGGCGGCGGCGATGGCGGCCGGCGTCACCGCGGGACGGTTCGCCGCGCGGGCCGGGCGCATCCCACGCCGCCACCATGCCCGGGCGTCGTCACCCGTCCACGGCACAGCGGTGTTCTGACCCAGCCCGGCTCCGCCGGCAGCCCCGTTCCGTCGGCGGCATCCGGTCCGCGTCCGGCGGCGTCCGGTTCCCGGGCCGGGATCCCGCCGCCGGCGCCGTTTGCCTGCCCGGGTAACGGAAAGGAGCCGTATGGGGTGGTGTCCACCCCGGGAGGCGCACCAGCCGGCATATCGGCATCGCGTGCCGGCGTCCCACTGCCTGTCACCGGTCGCGTCGGGCCCATCGCCAGCAGTGAGTCGCCAGGAACAACCGCGAAGGAGTGATCGACCATGACCGTTCCGTCTGTGCTCAGCCGTCCGGGCCCCCTCGCCCGACGCGGGTGGGACCCGTTCGCCGAGTTCGGCGACCTCTACGAGAGGATGGGACGGCTGCTCGACGTCTCGTTCCCGGAGCTGACGGCCAGGGAGCGGCGTTCCTGGGCGCCGGCGGTCGACGTGGAGGAGACCGAGGACTCCTACCTCATCGACGCGGACCTGCCCGGTGTGCCCGCACCGGCCGTCAACATCGACGTCCGGGGGAACGAGGTCACCATCGCCGCCGAGATCACCGAGCGGGAGCGCAGCGGAGTGATGCGCCAGCAGGCGCGCCGCACCGGCCGGTACGAGTACGCCGTACGGCTGCCCGGGGACGTCAACGCGGAAAGCTCCGAGGCCCGGCTCGCGGACGGGGTGCTGCAGCTACGCCTGTCGAAGGTGTCCGCGACGTCGAGCCGGCACGTCCCCGTGCTCGAGGCCGGCGAGAAGAACGGCCGGAGCGAGCAGGCCGGCGGCGCCACGGCATCCGGGCAGAGCACCGAGTCCGGCTTCCGCCCCGCGACGTCCTGACTGTCCTGGCCGGAACTCCCCACGCTTCCGCCCGCTGTCCACGTCCGCCTGTCCGACCTGCCTGCCACCGGCCTGCGGCGGCGGCAGGCGACGGCCGACCGGACGGAAGCGGTGCTCTTCTGCCGCCCGCCGGGGCCACCAGTTCCGGCGGGCGGGCGGCACGTTGTCGGCCACCGGCTGATCACCTGCTGCCCGGGCGCCTGCCAGCGCCAACTGTCCCGGCCAGCGCCAGATCGCCCGGAAACTTTCCCTTTGGTTTCCAAAGACGCGTTTTGACCGCACAGGTCCTGACCGCACAGCGTCCTGGCCATCGTGTTCCGACCCGGTCGGCGTATCCCGGCCCGGTCGGCGCATCCTGTCCCGGGCCGGGCGCGTCCTGCGCGGGCCGGGCAAGGCCGGCGTCCCACCCCGGATATCCCCGCTCCCGCCGTCCCCACTCCCTGTGATCTTTGCTGCCACGCCCTGGCCTACGCCGGATTCGGGACCGCGGCTGCGAGCATCGATGCGGGCACCTGCCCACGTTGTCGCTCGAACGACAGATGGAGCACGTTCGTGGCCGTCCCCAGCGTTTCGTTCTCGATAACGGTGCGCCTTGACGTACCCGCATCGTCACAGACCGTCGGTGAGATCACCACCGCCGTCGGCAAACTGGGCGCGGTGGTCACCGCCCTCGACGTCGCGGAGTCACACGCGGGCCGGCTCGTGCTGGACATGACCTGCCTGTGCGTCGACGGCGAGCAGGCACAGGCCATCGCCGAGACCCTGCGCCACATGCCGGACTTCGTCGTCCGGCGGGTCAGCGACCGGGTGTTCCTGCTGCACCTCGGCGGGAAGATCGAAGTCGCGAGCAAGGTCGCGCTACGGACCCGCGACGACCTGTCCATGGCCTACACCCCCGGTGTCGCCCGGGTGTGCCTGGCCATCGCCGACCGGCCCGACGACGCCCGGCGGCTGACGGTCAAGCGCAACAGCGTCGCGGTGGTCTCGGACGGCTCGGCCGTGCTCGGCCTGGGCAACATCGGCCCCACCGCCGCGATCCCGGTGATGGAGGGCAAGGCCGCGCTGTTCAAACGGTTCGCGGACATCGACGCGTGGCCGATCTGCCTCGACACCCAGGACGTCGACGAGATCGTGCGCACGGTGACGCTGCTCGCGCCCGTCTTCGGCGGCATCAACCTCGAGGACATCGCCGCGCCCCGCTGCTTCGAGATCGAACGGCGGCTGCGCGGCCTGCTCGACATACCGGTCTTCCACGACGACCAGCACGGCACCGCGATCGTCGTTCTCGCCGCCCTCACCAACGCGCTGCGGATCGTCGGCAGGTCGCTGGGCTCCGTACGGATCGTCACCAGCGGGGCGGGCGCGGCGGGCACGGCCATCCTGCGTCTGCTGCTGCGAGCCGGCGCGGGCCGCGCGGGCGGCAGCGTGATCGCGTCCGACATCGGTGGGATCATCTCGCCGGCCCGCGACGACCTGGACGACAACGGCCGGTGGATCTGCACGCACACCAACCCGGGCAGGATCATCGGGACGCTGCGGGACGCCCTGATCGGCGCCGACGTGTTCATCGGCGTGTCCGCGCCGGGCATCCTCACCGGCGCGGACATCGCGACCATGGCCGACGACGCGATCGTCTTCGCGCTGGCCAACCCGGACCCCGAGGTCGACCCCGCGGACGCCCGGCTGTACGCGACGGTCGTCGCGACCGGCCGCTCGGACGAGCCGAACCAGATCAACAACGTGCTGGCCTTTCCCGGCGTCTTCCGGGGGCTGCTGGACTCCCGGGCCCGTGACATCACCGAGGACATGCTCCTTGCCGCGGCCCACGCGCTGGCGGCGGTGCTGCGCGAGGACGAGATCAACCCGCTCCACATCGTGCCGAGCGTCTTCGACGAGCGCGTGATGCCGGCCGTGGCCGAGGCTGTCAGCGCCGTGGCTGTCAGCGCCGTGGCTGTCAGCGCCGTGGCTGCCGGTACCGAGGCAGCCGGTACCGAGGCAGCCGGTACCGAGGCAGTCAGTGCGGTTGCGGTCGGCACAGTGGCGCGGCAGGCACTGGCCGATCAACCTTAGCCCACGACCAGCCAGGCCGTGGGCTGACGGGGCCGCGACCGACTTCAGGCACTTCGAGACGGGAAAAAAGTCCGTCCCGCTGGCCGGTTCGCCATCATCCGGATCATACTGCTATGTGAACGCAATATTTCATGCACATGACCGGCACGGTGGTTTCCCACGGACACGGACACCCGTCCAGGCCACCGTCGACCGGTGACCGGAGTACCACGGAGGTGGCGAATCGTGCAGTCGACAAGCCTGCGGGGGGAGCTTTCTGCCGTAACCACAGCGGTTCAGGAAGCACAACGCCATATCCAGCGCCTGCGCATTCAGGCACCGAACTCAAGGGCTGCCGACCGACTGGCGGCGGACGTCCGCCGGGTCATGGAGGACATTGACGACCTGGCCGCCGAAACTGCCATTCCGACGGAAATCGACAGTTCCGACAAACCGCCGACGGACACTACCTGCGAATCCCCCGAGCCGGTGTTCGTACCGGCCCGCCACGGTGAGTCGGAATTCCAGCCAGAATGCGACGACGAGGGCGTCGCCGGCGGCTGGCAGCGGTATCGCGCCGTGTCGTCGCGGCGGCGACGCGCCCGGGTGTGACGCCGCGACGGCGATCCGGAGCACGGACCACAGCTTGACGCCGGTATCGACCGACGACACGACCACCACCACGGAAAGTAACCACTGGAGGCGCGATCACGAGCGACTCGGGTTACCCTGATCGCGCCTCCAACGGCTGACGGCGGGTGGCCGGCAGGCCGAAAGGCCCAGTAGGGCCGGCAGACCGACGGCCACGCGACCATGGCTCCTCTTGCGCGGCTCCGGAGGCCTCACAAGGGCGGGGAGTGCTATGGCAACGCAGACGCACACCCGTGCCGACGGTCAGGGACCCGCCGGCATGGCCGCCGGCCGCGGCGGCGCGGCCCGGGCGAGCCTGCGGCAGGACCACTGGTGGGTGGCGCCCGCCGTCACAGTGGCGGTCCTCACCGGCTTCGTCGGCTATGGCACGTGGGCGGCCTTCCGGAACGCCGCCTACTACGCCGACCCGTACCTGTCACCGTTCTATTCACCCTGCCTGACCGATTCCTGCCCGCGCGACGCGCTCGGCTCCGGATTCTTCGGCGATCTTCCCTGGATCTCGCCCGCCATACCGATCCTGATTTTTCCACTCGGTTTCCGACTTACCTGCTATTACTACCGGAAGGCGTACTACCGGTCGTTCTGGTGGGCGCCACCGGCCTGCGCGGTGCCGGACGCCCGGCGGAAATACAGCGGCGAGACCCGGCTGCCGCTGATCATGCAGAACGTACACCGCTATTTCCTCTATTTCGGCGTACTGTTCATCGGCCTGCTCGCCTACGAGGCCGTCGGGGCGTTCGGTTTCGACGGTCATTTCGGCGTCGGGGTCGGTACCGGCATGCTCATGGTCAACGTGGTCCTACTGGGTCTTTACACCTTTTCCTGCCATTCCTTCCGGCATCTGTGCGGGGGCGGGCTGCGGACGCTGTCGGCGCATCCGATACGCCGACAGATGTGGCAGGCGGTGTCGGCGCTCAACCGGCGGCACATGGTGTGGGCCTGGGCGAGCCTGCTGTGGATCATGATAACCGACCTCTACATCTGGCTGGTCGCGGCAGGGCATCTGCACGACTACCACTGGGTGGCCTGAGGTGCCGGGCGCTCCGAGGTGTCGCCACCGCGCACCCGCCCGGATCCCGCCGGTGCCAGGACCGGCGCGGATCCGGCGTCCCATGAATCCCATGAATCCCATGAACCGGACGCCCCACCGGGCTGGGTACATCCCACGGATCGGACATGCACGGATCAGACGTACATCGCAGGCCGGACACCTGCCGGCCGGACACCTGGTGAACCAGGCATCCCGCGAACAACGTGCGGTGGTGACCACATAAACCATGAGCACATCGGAAAGACACACATACGACGTCGTCGTGATCGGCGCGGGCGGAGCGGGCCTGCGGGCCGCGCTGGAAGCGCATGAGCAGGGTGCCCGGGTCGCCGTCGTCTGCAAGAGCCTGCTCGGCAAGGCCCACACCGTGATGGCCGAGGGTGGTATCGCGGCCGCGATGGGCAATGTCTGGCCCGAGGACAACTGGCAGACGCACTTCCGCGACACGATGCGCGGCGGGAAGATGCTCAACCAGTGGCAGATGGCCCGGATCCACGCCGAGGAGGCCCCGGCACGGGTCTGGGAACTGGAGGAATGGGGCGCGGTCTTCGACCGGACGCCGGACGGCCGGATCCTCCAGCGCGACTTCGGCGGTCACCGTTTCGCCCGGCTCGCGCACGTCGGGGACCGTACCGGCCTCGAGCTGATCCGCACCCTGCAGAACCGGCTGATCAGCAAGAGGATCGACGTCTTCATGGAGTGCACGGTGTTACGCCTGCTGACCGTGCCGGGGGCAGCGGATACGCCGGGCGCCGGGCGGGCGTCGGGCGAACCCGACGCACTGTCCGCCCCGGCGCCCGCCCCGGCGCGCGAACGCGGCTCGGCGCGCGTGGCCGGGCGGATCGCCGGCGCCTTCGCGTACTGGCGCGAGTCCGGCACCTTCGTGCGTTTCGACGCGCCCGCAATGGTGCTCGCCACCGGGGGGATCGGCAAGTCCTACCAGGTGACGTCGAACTCGTGGGAGTACACCGGCGACGGCCACGCGCTCGCGCTGTGGGCCGGGGCCGCGCTGATGGACATGGAGTTCGTCCAGTTCCATCCCACCGGGATGGTCTGGCCACCTTCGGTGAAGGGAATCCTCGTCACCGAAGGTGTCCGGGGCGACGGTGGCGTGCTGCTCAACTCCGAGGGGCGCCGCTTCATGTTCGACTACATCCCACCGGTCTTCGCCGCCGAGACCGCCGACTCCGAGGAGGAGGCCGACCGCTGGTACACGGACAAGAAGACCGCCCGCCGGCCGCCGGAACTGCTCCCCCGCGACGAGGTGGCGCGGGCCATCAACGCCGAGATCAAGGCCGGCCGCGGCTCACCGCACGGCGGGGTCCATCTCGACATCGCCTCGCGCCGCGACCCGGAGTACATCCGCCGCCGGCTGCCGTCGATGTACCACCAGTTCACCGAACTCGCCGACGTCGACATCACCCGGGAGCCGATGGAGGTCGGCCCGACCTGCCACTACGTCATGGGTGGCATCAAGGTCGACCCGTCGACCGCCGCGGCGACCGTGCCTGGGCTGTTCGCCGCGGGCGAGTGCGCCGCCGGCATGCACGGCTCCAACCGGCTCGGCGGCAACTCCCTGTCCGACCTGCTGGTCTTCGGACGGCGGGCAGGACTGCACGCGGCCCGTTACGCCCAGTCGCTACCGGCGCGCAAGCGGGCCGTGGCCGACGACGCGCAGATCGACGCGACGGCCGCGGCGGCCCTCGCGCCCTTCGCGGCGGCCCTCACCCCGGGCTCCGTGCAGGCCGGCACCGCCTCCGCCGAGGGCACCGCCAGCTCCGCCAGGGGCACCACCTCCGCCAGGGACAGCGCCAGGACCAGCGTCTCGCCGTCCCATCCGCCGGAAAACCCCTACCAGCTCCAGAACGACCTCCAGGACGTGATGCAACGCCTGGTCGGGATCATCCGGACCGAGTCCGAGCTGGTCCGGGCGCTCAAGGAGATCGAGACGCTACGCTCCCGCGCGCGGCACGTCGCGGTCGTCGGGCACCGCCAGTACAACCCGGGCTGGCATCTCGCCCTCGACCTGGGATCGCTGCTCACCGTCGCGGAGTGCATCACCACGGCCGCGCTGGCCCGCCGGGAAAGCCGCGGCGGGCACACCCGCGACGACTACCCGTCCGCGGACCCGGCGTTCGCGACGCTGAACCACGTGCTCCGGCTGCGCGACGGGCGGCTCGTGCTCACCACCGAGCCCCTGCCCGCGATGCCACCGGAGCTGGCCGCATTGTTCGAGGATGCCGGCGCGGAATCCCGGGCGGATCGGGGCGCACCGGCCGGTGGGAAGGGCTCCTGATGGCAGCCTACGATCTTTCGCTGCGGGTGTGGCGGGGCGATGCCGACAGTGGTGATCTCCAGGACTACACGGTCGGTGTCGAAGAGGGCATGGTCGTCCTGGACGCGCTGCACCGGCTCCAGCAGACGCAGGCGCCCGATCTGGCCGTCCGCTGGAACTGCAAGGCCGGCAAGTGCGGGTCGTGCAGCGCCGAGGTGAACGGCCGCCCCCGGCTGACATGCATGACCCGGCTGAACCTGTTCGCGCCCACGGACACCGTCACGGTGACGCCGCTGCGGACGTTCCCGGTGATCCGGGATCTGGTCACCGACGTCTCGTACAACTACGAGAAGGCCGCGCAGGTGCCGGCGTTCGCCCCGGGAGCACCGGCAGGGGACGACGGGCACCACCGGATGAAGCAGTCCGACGTCGACCGCGTCCAGGAGTTCCGCACGTGCATCGAGTGCTTCCTGTGCCAGACGGTCTGCCATGTCATCCGCGATCATGAGGAGAACAAGCCCGTCTTCGCCGGCCCACGGTTGATGATCCGGTACGCCGAACTGGAAATGCACCCGTTGGACACACATGATCGGCGAGATCTGCTGCGCGGACAGGCCGACATCGGGTACTGCAACATCACGAAATGCTGCACAGAAGTCTGCCCGGAGCACATCTCGATCACCGACAACGCCATCATACCGCTCAAGGAAAGGGTCGTCGACACCGCATACGACCCGATCACGCGGCTCGGCAACCGCATCCTGCGCCGTCGGCGCTGACCCGCCC
>NZ_CAAAFS010000118.1:0-3889 GCF_900634755.1 Protofrankia symbiont of Coriaria myrtifolia | reverse complement strand
CCTCCCTGCCCGCATCCCTGCTCACCTTGGCGCTGAGCCGCCCGCCCCGGCGCCGGCCCGGCATCCCCGTCCCGGCGCCATGCTTGCCCGTCACGACCGAGTCGGTTACCCTTCGTATCGAAATGTATTCGGCACTGCTACGTGTGCCGCTTCCAGGTGTGCCGCTTCCAGGTGCGCCACTGACGGCTCGAGCTTCGGGG
Source organism: Protofrankia symbiont of Coriaria myrtifolia (assembly GCF_900634755.1). Lineage (NCBI taxonomy): Bacteria > Bacillati > Actinomycetota > Actinomycetes > Frankiales > Frankiaceae > Protofrankia > Protofrankia symbiont of Coriaria myrtifolia. Next base: position 3,689 of record NZ_CAAAFS010000118.1, on the reverse strand, counting down.
GCGACGCGGTGGCCGGATGCGAACCCGTCCTCATATCGAGGGCGACCGAAAGAGCGGAAACAGGCCGATCACTCCCTTTTCGCGGCACGGGCGGGCCGGTTTTCCGGATCACCGCCAGGATCGTCGTCCCCACGATCCTTTTCACAGCCATGATCATGACTGGGCGGCCAGCCGCCGCCGAACCGACCGCAGCCACCACCACACGGCCCGCCCCGTTACCAACCGCTCCGTTACCAATCACCCCGTTGCCAGCTACCGCGTCGCCAGCCACCCCGTCACCAGCCGCCCTGTTACCAACCGCCACTCCCGAGCCGGGTAACACCGCGGACGTGGTGACCTCCCATCTTTCGATCGTCCAGCTCGGCGATTCGTACGCCGCCGGGAACGGTGCGGGCGCCGGCACCTACGACACCGGAAACGGACCACGTGGATGCCACCGTTCGACGGTGAGCTGGGGCGAACAATATGCCCAGTGGCTGCGCGACGAACGTGGATACGACGTCACCTATGTCAACCGGGCGTGCAGCGGCGCCACCACGAACGATCTTCTCAACCCACGCAGGATGGATCAGCACACCTACCGGACCCCACTGCGCGGCGGCGAGACCGCGAACGATCCTGCCGTCTCCGACCGCCTGTCGCGGGACTGCTCGTCCGGGTTCGGGCCGGAGGAAACCGCCGATATCGGCCCGGTCGATGTCACCTACGGCATCGCGTCCGCCGTGTGCACCCGGGTGGTCGCACCGCAGCTCGACGCGGTCGGCGCGGACACCGACCTGGTCCTGCTGACGATCGGCGGCAACGACGTCCAGTTCTCCGACATCGTGTTGCGCTGCTTCGCCTTCGATGTTCCGAAGCTCTTCGGGATACCCGCCGGGGACATCGCCGAATGCGAACGGCTCACCGAGCGGGCAACGGACGACCTCACGGAGGTCCGGAGCCGTCTGGTCACCCTGCTCACCCGCCTGCGGGAGCGGATGCCGCCCGGGGGGCGGGTGGCCCTGGTCACCTACCCGTACCTGTCCAGCCGGGAACACTACCTGCCACCAGGCGCACAGGACGCCCTGAACGGGACGGTCTTCGACCCGTCCGCCGCGGTCCGGGAACTCGGCGACCGCGGGGACGGCATGCAGATCGCCGCCGCGGACACGGTGAACCGCTCGTTGGGTTTCACCGGGCCCTCCGACCCCGCCGCGCACAGCTGCTCGCTGGACGCCCTGCCGGCGGATTCGGTCGGTACGCCGGGCCGTTTCGTCACCGTGGTCGACACCGTCAAATGCCGTTTCGCCGGCCACGAACCGGACCCTGCCGTCGACCAGCGAAATCCGAACCGCTGGATACACGAGTTCCTCGACGGCTTCCTCGCCCTCGACCAGAGCCTGATCTACCATCCGAACAGCGAAGGTCATCGGCAGCTGGCCGATCTGCTCAGACCGTTCGGCGACTTCGGCGCCTCGGCCCGCTCCAGTATCAGCGGCAACGCCTACCTGGACGCCGACCGCGACGGGCGACAGGACGCGGGCGAGTCCGCCGCGCCTGACGTGGCCATCCAACTGACCGGCACGAGCCCGGACGGGACGGCCGTCCTGCGGGAGACCACCACCGACGCGTCCGGAGAATGGGCGTTCGACGACCTTGTGCCAGGCGTGTACGCCGTCCGACAGGACACCTCACGCGGCAGATCCGCCATCCGCGCGATCCTCGACCCGGACACGTTCAGCAACATCGTCCTCGACCGGGTCGGTAGCAGTGCGACCGGGTACACCTTCGCCGTGCAACCGGTCGAATCCGTACGGGCGGTCCAGACCGGGCAGGTCAGGCCGACGGAGAACACCGAGGAGGCCTACGCGATAGCGCAGTCCCTACGCTCCGACCGGACGGGGGGCTCCGGCGGCGCCATCCTTCCATTCGCGGCGTTCGCGGCGCTGCTCGCCGTCGGCATCCCAGCAATGGTCATCTTCCGTCGCCGGCCTCCGTACGATCAGCGGGACGGGTAGCAGCCACGGAACAGGCCGGGCCATCCGGCCAGGACCGATCGATCAGTCGGGGCGCGAGACGGCGCAGCAGGTCAGCTGCCTGGGACAGGCTCACCCGCTCATCCGGTTCCAGCTCGGCGAGGGTGCGCACCGTCGAGAAACCGGCGCCGGTCAGCGCCGCGGGATCCAGCAGCGAGCGTCCCGCCACCGCGACGACCGGTACGCCGGCCGCACGCGCCCGGGCCGCCACCCCGGCCGGGGCCTTCCCACGCAGTGTCTGCTCGTCGAGCGACCCCTCCCCCGTCACCACCAGATCGGCCCCGCGCAGCGCGTCGTCAATACCGACAAGATCGAGTATCAGGTCGATCCCGGGACACAGCCGGGCTCCGAGCAGCGACAGGGCGGCGAAGCCGACACCGCCCGCCGCGCCCGCCCCCGGGGCCCACCGGTGATCGGTTCCGGTCTCGACCGCCACGACCGTCGCCCACCTGGCCAGCGCCCGTTCCAGGAAGGCGACATCGTCCGGTGTGGCACCCTTCTGCGGGCCGTACACGGCAGCGGCGCCGTGCGGGCCCAGCAACGGACTGTCGACGTCGCAGGCGACAACCAGCTCGGTGTCACGCAGCCGCGGCTCCAACCCGGACAGATCGACACCGTCGAGGGCTGCGAGGGCACGCCCGCCCCGGAGACGCTGCTCCACGGGGCCCGCGGGGAGCAGGATGGCACCCAGCGCCTCGACGAGCCCGGCGCCGCCGTCGGTGCTCGCGCTCCCTCCGATACCGAGCACCACCCGCCGGCAGCCGGCACGCACAGCGGCAGCGACCACCTGCCCCGCTCCGTAGCTGGACGCCGTCAGCGGCGCGGGACGCCCGCCCGGCAGCCGGCGCAGGCCGCAGGCATCGGCCAGTTCGACGATCGTGGTGCCGTCGCGCTCGGCGTAGGCCGTGTCGACGAGCTCACCCGTGGGCCCCTCCGCGGTCACCGCGACCCGCCGGTATCCCGCCGACAGCGCGGCCTCGACCGTGCCCTCACCGCCGTCCGCCACCGGAAGGGACACCGTGCGTACATCCGGGCGGGCCACGCGCAGCCCTTCGGTCAACGCCGCGCACACCTCGGCAGCGCTCAACGACCCCTTGAACTTGTCGGGTGCCAGCACAACACGCGTCACACCCGCCAGCCCAGCACGTCGGGACATGCCGCGACCAGTCCCAGCGTCCGGAAGACGCGTGGCACCAGACAGGAAGGGGAGCCGTCCTGAAGCAGGTCAGCCGAGCGCGCGGAAGCGCTCTGTCACCGCCGTGGCGCCCGCGCCGGACTGGCGCGGGCGCCTCCCGGCCCGGGTCCCGCTCGCATCTGGTCGACAGCACTGCCATCACGATCCGTATTTCGATCCGTATTTCCCGTTACATGTAACCGTCGAATGGGAGGCCAAGCGGAAATGTCTGCCCGGTCGCGCCGAACAGGATGAAGAGCGCCGCGACGATCTGACAGTAGCGCGCTCCCCGGCGCAACGACTGTTCCTTTGCCGTCCGCGCTTCGCGGGAAAGAGCCCGAGAAACGAGATCGGCGGCGTGTCGTCGCCCCCAGCATCCGATAACGAAGAAAACGGCAGCGAACGCGAACTGTGCCAGCATCGCGTCGGTCATCTCATCATTCCATATCTGATGGGCGTCGGTCCGTACGGGCGCGGCACCCGTACGGTCGACCATCTGC
>NZ_CAAAFS010000117.1:0-4850 GCF_900634755.1 Protofrankia symbiont of Coriaria myrtifolia | reverse complement strand
ACTAGTACCCGATGGGCGCGCGTGTCAGCGACCCGAAGAACATCTGCTGGAATACCGCCCCGACCACGCTGACGATGACCAGGTTGATCACCATGGACTTCGCCGTGTTCTTGCCGACCCCGACCGGCCCGCCACTGGCCGTGTATCCGTAGTAGCAGCCGACGGTGACAATCATCATTCCCATGATCGCGCCCATGGCCAGTGACAACAGCACGTCCTGCTGGGTCTGGAAGGCCCAGAAGACGGAGAGATAACCGCCCGCGGACACACTGTGGAACACGTGTACGTTCAACACGTACTGGACGCCGTACATGATCCCGGTACCTATCATGAACATGAACGGCGTGATGATGATGACCGCGAGCAGCCGGGTGCTGATGAGATACGAGTGCGGGTCGAGGCCCATGACCTCAAGCGCGTCTATCTCCTCGCTGATCCGCATCGACCCGAGCTCGGCGACCAGCCCACAGGCGACCTTCGCCGAAAGAATCCAGCCCCACATCTCGGGAGCGACCGTGTAGTCGGCGGTCGAGGTGAACACTCCCGTATAGCTGCCGGCGCCCAGCTGGCTGAGGAGATAGTGGCCTTCCAGCGAGGCCTCCGCGGCCAGCATCCCCATCATGAACCAGATGATCCCGGAGCTGGACAGGATCATTATACCGGCCTGTCGCAGCACCTCGGAGCCATAGTGCCGCACACCCGGCATACGGCGCACGGAGGTGACCGTGAATCTGGCGATCTCACCGAGGTCGCGTATCAGCGACCCCTCACCAGTGTAGGAACCGAAGCTGCCGGTGCCGGCCTCTGTCGACGGCTTCGCCGCGACGCCGCCGCTGTCTGCTGCCACAGTCATTGTCGACCCCCTTTCACCGGTTCACCAACATGTCGGGATTCAGGCCCAGCATCGTCGCGTTCAGCACGAAATTGATCACCCACACGGCGGCGAAACACAGCACCACCGCCTCGTTGACAGCCCGTCCGACACCCTCCGACCCACCGCGCACGGTGAGCCCTTTCTGTGCGCAGACAACGCCGATGAACGTGCCGGTCAGCGTGGACTTGACCACAACACCGACCAGTTCGGGAGTGGTCAGGCTCGACAGGAAGTTCGCAAAATAACCTCCGACGGACGTCGTGCCGAACACGGTCGCGGAGGTCATGGCCATGATGATGCCGAGCAGTCCGCCGATAATGGTGAAGGCCACCGTCATGATCGTGATGGCGAGCACCCGAGGAAGCACCAGCATCCGTGTCGAGTCGACACCGAGCACCTTCAGCGCGTCGAGCTCCTCCCGGATGCGCCGGGCACCGAGGTCCGCGGCCATTGCGGTTCCCATCACCCCCGCGACAGCCATTCCGGTACAGAAAGGCGAGATCTCTCGGATACTCGCCATCACGAAGTAGGTACCTATCCGGTTCTGCCCACCGAGCAGGCTGAGCAGGTCGTACGCGTAGTTCGCGATGAGGAAGGTGAAGCCGCCGACCGCGAGAACGCACGGCAGCCAGCAGAAACGCAGCATCGCGTACATCTCGTCACGGGTACTCCCCCAGTACCCCCGCGGCTGGCGTACCGCCGTGGTCACCAGCCGCCCGAGTAACTGCCCACACTGTCCGACGTCGACGACCACTCGCTGAAGAAGTGGTGGCAGCCTTGTCAGAACACTCTCGGTAATGGTGCCGGAACCTGAGCGGTGGCTGCCTGCTCCGGTTGCAACCTGCTGTGCCATCTGTCTCCTTGATCAGTTTGGCGGTGCATCGCTTCCGTGGATCCACCGCACCGTCGTCGACGGGACTCCCGCTGCCAGAACTCGTGCCGGCAAGAGGAACTACGGCCCCGAACGCATCACAACAGCCCCTGTCGACCAGACGTCGGACAGCGAGGACGGAACACCTGTCCAGCCCTCACGACCACCGCGGGAAAACGACCGTCCGGCAGTGGCAGAATCGGCCGACGACAGGTTTTCAGGACTAGTGGGCGCTCGTGACAGAGCGCCTCAGAAAAATTCCACGGCATCATTCATGATTAGATCAGTCGCCTTCTCCGCGCGACCTGACAGCCGCCGTCAAACATTCCGGAAAGCACACGAAAAGACAGCGTTCCAAGAGCATTTACGGCGCCCTTCGGGCGCATCCACGCCAGGCCTGAAAAACGAACTCGTAACAGGCGAAAGAACGGCGTGGAAGATGTGTCCTGTTCGGCTCGGCAACGTACACACCCGATGCCCGGTCCGGATGCGACCTACGAGCGAGGTGCGCCGGTCAGGTCGTACGAGGTCGCGCACGCTGCCGCGCCGGCGGCGTGCGCGCGGCACGCCAGGCCCGTACAGCCCACCAGGCCCCGCGACCAGCGCTCCGTCGGCCAGCGCCTGTGGACGCGCCATCCGAAAAGCGCCTACCAGCTCTGCTGGCGACCGGGTGCCGCGCATGGGCATCGCCCACCGGATCAGGAGGACCGCACCGGTTGGCGCACCCGTGCCCGTGAGATCCACCGGAGCCGGCGTGAACGGCCCCGGCCAGGAATTCGCGGGACAACCGTGGTGGCGAACGGCGGCGACGCTCTTTTCTACTGGGCGGTCCAGCCCCCGTCCACCGGGATGACTTGGCCGGTGATGAAGTCGCTCTTCGGGCTCAGCAGGTAGACGACCAGGTTGCCGATGTCCTCTGGCCGGCCCAACCGGCCCGCCGGGGTGGCCGCCGTAACCGTGGTGAGCAGCTCCTCCGTGATATCGCCCAGCATGGGCGTCTGGGTGACGCCTGGAGCAATGACATTGATCTGGATGTTGCGCGCGGCGTACTCGACGGCCACCTGTCGTGACAGAGCGATGACCCCACCCTTGGCCGCGGAGTAGGCGAGCACATTCTGCATACCAATGAGACCCGCCGTCGACGCAATATTGACGATCTTGCCGCCACCGTTTTCCAGCAGGGCCGGGACCACCGCCCTCGCACCGAGCCAGACACCCTTGAGATCGACGGCGAGAATGCGGTCCCAGCCCTCTTCCGTCTGCGAGAGCAGGCTGTCGACATCCGACACGATGCCGGCGATACTGGCGAGCCCGTGGATGGAGCCATGCGACTCGATCACGTCGTCCACGAGGATCTGCCAGGCTGCGGCATCCGAGACATCGAGGGCTCGGGCCTCGGCCCTGCCGCCGGCCTCGGTGATGGCCGCGGCTGTCTCGTCCTGACCTTTCAGGTCGATCGCGATGACGAGAGCGCCCGCCTCGGCCGCCAGGTGCGCGGTCGCTCTACCGATACCGGAGCCGGCGCCGGTAATCAAAACCGTACGTCCCTCAAGAAGAGCACTTCCGCCTGATTCTGATGCAGTCACAGCATGCCCCTTCCGTCCTGTCGACTTACTGAGGACCGTGATACCCCGTCGGCCACGGTCACAGTCATTTCAGTATAAAACAACTGTTCGTTCCTGAACAGCACCACGGTCGGCAACGAACACGCTCGGGAAAGACACCGGTTACGCCTCCGGAAAACACGGCCCCGCACCACGGCATCGGCCGCTCGTTTTAGCCGCCGGCAGTGAGGTACATGGCCACGAGAACCGCACACACCACCACGGCCCACCCGGCGAACAGAAGATGCAGTATCCGTGGAGCTTCCCGGATCTCCATGAAGTACCGACCGACGAGGTACACCTTGAAAAACGCCACCACAATCACACCGACCGTCGCGGCCTCCCGGGCGCCATGACCTTCCCCGAGATACCAGGAGAGCACGGTCGCGCCCATGAGCGTGAGCCAGGCGACAACGGTTGGATTCCTGACGACAGAAATCCTGGCGGCAGAACCCTTGACGACGGTGCTCCCGACATGCGTCGACATCTGGTCACCTCATCAGGTACAGCAGCGCGAACAGAACGATCCAGAGCAGGTCGACAAGATGCCAGTAGCAGGCTCCGGCCTCAAGATTACGTATGTCCCTGGCCTCCAGGACCGGTTTGCGGGCAATCCTGTACATGATCACAAGGCCGATCATTCCGATCAGCAGGTGCAACAGGTGGATACCGGTGAAGACGAAGTAGTACATGTAGAAGCTGTTGACCGACGGTGTGTGTCCCGCGTCAATCTTGTCCGAGTACTCCAGGTACTTGTTGAGGACGAAGCCAGCGCCGCAGAGCAGCGTGACGAGAATCATCCGCGAGCCGGTCCGGGAAGCCCCTCCGCGCAGCGTGTTCAGGCCCAGCACGACAAACATCGACCCGGTCAGCAACAACAACGTGTTCACCGCGCCGAACGTCAGGTCCATGGTCTCGTGAGCGTGTTCGAAGAGCTCGACGCTCCGCGACCGTTCGTAGACGAACACACCGAAGAACAACCCGAAGACGAGCATGTCCCCGAAGATGAAAACCCAGATGCCGATCTCGCCCGGCACCCGGCCTCCGCCGCGAGGGCGCCACCGGGGCGCCCTCGCGGTGTGCGAGGCGAACGGATCCGCGAACGGATCCACCGCGGACGGCACGCTCATGGTCACGACACGGTGGAAAGATCTTGCTCATGGACGAAGCCGCGCTTGACGTTCTGCATCGACAGGTAGCTGAAGTACAGCACCCAGGCGCCGAAGACCATGAACGGTGCCCACAGACACACCACACCGGTCCAGCCGAACGGCCCGCTCTTGAAGAACCAGACCGTCCCACCGGGCATGAAGCACACGCCTGACCAGATGCTGAAGTATCCCGTCCAGCGCGGGAAAACCGGTGTCGCCTTGTCCAGCAGGATGTTCAGTCCGAGCGCGATGGCCCAGATCGTGAACGGCATCCAGGTGCCGAGCAGGATGATGAAGCCCGCGTCGTTGAACGCCTGTGTGATCTCCGGTGACACGTCCCCGGCGCGGAA
>NZ_CAAAFS010000116.1:0-7076 GCF_900634755.1 Protofrankia symbiont of Coriaria myrtifolia | reverse complement strand
TCAGAAGGCCGCGGTGGCCCAGAGACCGCAGTTCACGACGATCTGTGCGGTACCCGCGGCCATACAGGTCAGCTGGACGTAGGTCAGAACCGGGAAGAGCCCCTCCTTGCGCCGGGTCTGGACAGCCATGCACACGCCCCAGACGCCCATCAGCGCATAGGCCAGACAGGTGAACACGAGACCGACGCGGATGGCGTCCTTGTGGTCCCGGTAGTATTGTGCGACATCCTGTGGGGAATCGCTCGGGTGGATGGCGGGCGGGAAGTACCGAGCGAGCCAGACGCTCCCGATCACAAATAAAACGAACATGGCCGGACCACACCATGCGACAAGTAACTGCGAGTTGCGGCTCATGCTTTGGCGCTCGGCCCGAGCTGGACCGGAGCCGTTTCTGCTTGTTTCCCCTCCCGCAGGGGACGTGATGACATCGGTAGCGCTCACAGGACCCTCCTTCTCCCTCGGTCGAGGTGGTGTAGGCGGGCCGAATAGCCCGTTATATCCTACTTTGCGCCAGCATGATCCGCCTTCGCGCCTCCCTGCGCGCGACTGCCACAGCCAGCAACAAACTCGACACTCCAGACGGTGATCACACTAACAAACAAGTGATTGTTTTCTGCCGACCATAGTTGGCCGTGTGACCTGTGTCAATGTCGCCGTGTCCACGGCGACACACAGACGTATGATCTTTTTCCCGAATCGTGCGGCAACGTGGCTCCACACCAAGATCTGTCAAATCTCACCAGCCGACGACACCCTCTTGGACGATACCGACTGCATCACTCCCCGAGCGGCAGCGTCCTGGGATGGGAACCCGCGCCGGAGCGCAGATAGCGGTACCAGGCAAGCGCCGCCGGCCGGGCGCTCGGGTCGGCGGACAGACTGGCCCGCACAAGATCCATACCGGTCCGGTCGAGCGCATCCTCGACAGCCCGCGTGGCGCTCTCCGGCGTGACCGTCCGGCCGGGCGCGAGGATACGGACGATGAACAGGCCGAGCTTGAATAGATCGGAGCTGATCGACTGCGGCTCGTGTATCACCGGGGGAAAGAAGTCCGGCGTATGGCCCTGATCGACGACCGCCGCGTTGCCGACCTTCCGCACCGCGTCACAGTCCACCAGGAGCACGTCCGGTGTCGGTCGCAGACGGTAGAGGACGTTACGGGCGGAGATGTCGCCGAAGACGATGCCCTGGTTGTGCAGGAACGCCACCAGGTAGGCCAGCCGCAGGCACAGCCACCACCGCTGCGCACGGTCCGGGAACGGCAGGCCGAGCGCCCGCATCTGCTCGGGGCCGGCGAACAGCGACCGCGCTTCGCTCGGCCGGCGCTCCGACCGTCCCGTCGCTGTCGGGGAAACCTGGAAGAAGGCATCGGGTATGAGCCGCATGACGACGCCGAGCACCTTCGCACGAGCGGAGTCGGCATCGCTGTCGACCACGATCCGCAACGGCCAGGCCAGATGCGTGTCGAACCACAGGCGCTGGTCCGCCGGCAACGCCAGCTGCAGCGCGATGATGTTGGCCAGGCCCTGGGCCGGCACCCGCCCCACGATGGAGCGGTACTCCTTGTAGACGAGCGGCACCCCCACCTCGGGAAGACCGAATTCGGGCAGCCGGTAGACGACCGCCTGCCCGCCCCGGCTCAGCAGATCGACCCGGCCCAGCCACTGCCGCTCGACAGCGACGCTCTGCCACTTCACAGGAGGCTCTCAATAACGAACATCCGGGTCGATCCAGGACTCGGGCGGATCGCCGATGACCGTGTCGAGAGCATGGACGTCCGTTTCATCGATCACCACCATCTCCTGATGACCCGAGGCCACGACACTTCGTACGATGATCTCGGTCAGATTTCTGATCGCGCTTTCCGGGCTGGCCAGCCGGCTTTGTATGAACAATGGCGTCGTCGGCGCCGGATGAGCCAGCGCCCGCATGATCTCGGGATTCGAGTCAGCGACGGCGCAGGGAATGACGTGCGGGGTGGTCGGGCATTCCCGGAGCAGGGTGGCGAACGCCTCCTCCCAGGCGCCGGGAGGATCGTCGAAGGGTTCGCCGTCGCTGAGAAAGAACACTCCGGGGCGGCCCACGGTGAAACCGTCGGCCGCCAGCTGGCGGCGGTCACGGTCGACGGTGGCCCGTAACAGGTTGAGCGCGGGCGCGTATCGGGTGCCGTCGTCACGGCACGCCAGCTGGGGGAACGTCGTCGTGGTGAGCAGGTCGCACAGCGGCAGCACCGTCCGGCTGCCGCCGGCAAAGTCGATCATGCCGACCCGGACCCGGGCGGCAGCGACCGAATCACGGGCCAACGCCTCCCCGATCCGCTGCAGGATGAGGTTCGCGGTGTCCAGCCGCGGCCCGTCCATGGACTGCGAGACGTCCACCACGAGGTAGAACGGAATCAGGGTGGTCCGTGGGTGCGTGTCCGACCGCTGCACGGTTACCTCCACCTCGTTTCTGCCGAATTCCCGCCGATACCGCCGATATCAATGCTGCTTCCGATTGTTTCGCCGATTTTGTCCACTCCGTGTCGACTACCGGACACCGACAGCGATGACGACCACCAGCGCGAGAACCAGCAGGGCCACGACCGCGAGAACCGTGCCGGCGGCCCTCGCGACAGGAGCCACGCCACCGCCGGCGCCACCACCGCCGGTGGCGACGCCGTCCCCGGTCAGGTCCGGCAGCGCCGGGAACGGGTCAAAACGGCCGCTCCGGGCCCGGGCGCACCATGGGCACTCCGGGAGATGCCCACTGTAGGTGTGGCCTTTCCGGTTGCCGCATGTCCGGACGTCGTCCCAGGCCAGGTCGAGGGCTTCGGCCCATTCCTGCGCGGCCGGCCGCGAGTTGACCGCGCCGTGGCCCGCCCCGAACGCTTGCCTGGCCAGCGCGGCGATCCGCGGTGGAAGGACGTCGGGCTCGACGGCCTCGTCCGGGACCTCGACCTCGCTGGGCGCCGTCAGGACGGTGATACCGTACTGGATGTTCGTCTCGGGTGATGGATCGACGTCCAACAGCCGGGCCGGAATGCCCTGGAAGGGATGGTCGCCGCACAGCAGCAGCTGGCATACCAGCACGGCGAGGGTGAACCGGTCCGTTTCGACGCCTCTGGGGCCGGACAGCTCGGGCAGCAGTTCGGGCGCGGCATATTCCGGGGTTACGGTATGGCAGGAAAAAAGCTCCCCGTCGTACCGGAACTGCAGCGAGTCGCAGTCGAGAAAACTGATCAGACCGTCCGCCCGGACGTGAATGTTGGACGGCGCAAGATCACCTACCACGATCTCCTGGTCGTGCAGAATGGCGACCAGCTGGCTTAAGTTGCTGGCCACCCCCAACAGAAACTTCCAGTCCTTGTCCGGGAAGTTCGTCAGGCGAGTGTAGTGCTCGAAGAACGTGCTCAGCGGCTGATCATCGGAACGCCACATGACGTATCCGAGAACCGCCCCGCTGGCGTCGCGGGCGAGTTTCTCCGGCCATACCAGCCCCGGATGACCGGAACCGGGGTCGACGAACTGTGACGCGTCGAAGGCCCGCAGCATGCACTCCAGCCGGTGGGTGCGTTGGGCGTCGGGCTCCCGGTAGATCTTCACCGCCTGCCGGGCATCGCTGTCCACGGCGTGGACGATCGACTCGGTTCCAACACCGAGCACGGTCGAACAGGTCAGCCTGCGCCCGTTGACAAAAATCTCCGTCACCGACACAGAACCGCCACCACCAGCGTCGTGTCGTCCTGGGTCACTTCGGTGACGTCCTCCCGCACCAGCAGCCGGACAAGTCCGGAGGCATCAAAATGATCATTGTCGAGCAGTCTGAGCACGGTGTCGATGACCGGTTCCCGGGCCACCGCCAGCCGGCCGTCGGCGTCCCGTCGCAGGGTCGCGGGGATCAGGCCATCGGTCGATATGAACACACCGCTGATCCAGGGGTCGTAGAGGGCGTTCACCCGGGCGGCTCGGCTGGTGTCCGACGTCAGGAAGACCGCGTGGGTGGCGTGCTCGGCGTCGGCGGTCCCGGCGTCGAGCAGGTGCAGGTTGTCCTGTCCGCCCTCACCCGTGCGGACGACGATGAAGCCGTCCCCGATGCCGAGATAGCCGATGACGGGATGGGCGAGGACGACGACTGTCAGTGTCGTCGCGAACTCGTCGACGTGCTCCGGCCCGGCGATCGCGGCGACGACCCGCCGGAACTCGGCGACTATCTCCTCATGCGAGGCCGCCAGGATTCGCTGTAGTTCCGGCGCGGTCGTGGCGCGGCCGGCGGCATGGACACGGTCACGCACCAGCCGGGTGGCGATCGCGACCGCGAGCCGGGAGCCCTCGGCCGACCGGGGCGCGGATCCCGCGCCGTCGGGCAGCGGCCCCCGCCCGTACAGCGACAGGTGAGCGAAGGAGTCCTCGCACCATCTGCCCTCCCGCACGTGCGAATACCCCTGGACGCTGGCGCCCCGGATACGCCACCGGTCGGGCCGGCCGCCGGCACCGCCTCGGACGGCCACGGGCTGCCAGCCGGGGGTCACGCCTGCCTCGGCTGGTAGCCACGCAGTTTGTAGTTGGGGTCCTCCACGCTTCTGTCCAGCTGCACGAGAATGTCGCTGAAGTCGAACCGTCCATACATCATGTTTCGCTCCGGAGCCAGTTCGCGCAGGGTTGCCTGGCCCCGGTCGTCGATGGGCGGAATACCGATCGCGAACAGCGCCAGTTTCTGGTTCGCCTCCAGCCCGCGGATCTCGCCTGCCAACGGCCGCCAGTCCGAGCTCGGATGCCCCTGGTCGTCGGTCGGCCGGCCGTCGGTGACCAGCCAGACGAGCGGACGTTTCCAGGTCACCCTGTCCCGGGCCAACTGCCGCTTGCGCGCCTCGATGACAGAAATACTCAGCCGGACCGCCTCGACCAGCGGTGTCACCCCGTCGGCGATCAGCTTCGGCGGCTGGAAACTGTGGGCCGGCACGAACGGGGTCCGGTCACTGCGCGGATCGAAACTCTCGCTGCCACGCCATTTGCGTACTCCCCCGGCACCAAAGGTGATGAGCGCGAACTCGGTGGTCCGCGCCATCTTCTCGCCGGCCTGCATACTGCGCGCCCAACCGGCAAGCGCGTCGTTGAGCCTGTCGATCGCCTCGCCACGCATCGAGTACGAGGTGTCCATGCACAACACCACGAGCACGCGATGGCTCGGCCGGGGAATGGGAATGTTCCCGATGATGTCCCGCGGCTGCTGACGATCCGCTGCCCTGTCAGAGCTGTTACGAGGTGCCATTTTCCGATGTATCCCCGTCTGCGTAGTCACTACGGACTACCGGCCTGGGCGGCCGTACGGTGGCCACGCCTGTAGTCCGTCCACCTCGTGCGTCGTCAGCCGCACCTGGTCGCCGACGCGGGGCCGACTCGATCCCGAGCCCTTCCAGGTCGCTCGGTAGAGCCCACCGTCGACCGCGACATAACCCTGCGGGCCGAAAGCGGAATGTATGATGCCGAGCGGGCCGACGGCGATGTTCGGTTGCGCAACCGGAGACACCGGCCGTGCGCCGCCATACCCGCCGCCCCCGCCGTCCCGGCCGCCGTTGTCGTTCCGGCCGTTGTCGTCCCGGCCGTTGTCCTCATCGACGTCGTTGTCATCACCCGCGCCGTCATCCCCTCTGCCCAGCAGCCCGCGCCGTCGGAGCACGGCGGCACCCAGCCCGAGCAGCACGATGACGATCAGTGCGTAGACCCAGAACGACCGGCCGGAGCCGCCCTGCCCCGACGGGGGCGGCTGCTCGGCCGTGGAGGCCAGGCCGGACGGAACAGCCGACGTGTCCACCTGTAGCGCCCGCCTGAGGACGACGTCCAAGAGGAAGGGATCGGTGTTGGTGGCGTACACCCCAGATGCCCGTTCCGCCTCGGTACCCGCCACCTGTTCCTGGCACTGCCTCCCGCAGGGCGTCTGCTGCCCGCCCGCGCCGCTGTTGCGGGCAAGGGCCGCGCGGGCGGCGTCCGCGTCCGCGAACCGGTGGCCGGCCACTGCCAGCAGCACCGAACCGGCCGTCCCGAGATCGGGCCGCTCGCCGGCCCGCGAACGCTCCGGCAACGCGACCTGGACGGCAAGTTTGGCCCGATGATCGAAGATGGCGTCCAACACGGCCGACTCGCCCTGGCCACCGATCAGCGTGGACGCGCCGGTCACCCGGGCCACGACGACTCCGTCGCCGTCCATAATCCCGTTGAGCAGGCTGTTCAGGGTTTCCAGAACGGCCCGGTCGACCTGCGGTGGCAGCTCCATGACACGCACCACGAACACCGGCTGCTGACCGGACGCCGACGCGGCCGCCGCGGGAGACGCGGACAGCGGCGACACGACCGGCACCACAACAGCCAGCCCCACAATGACGGTCGCCGCGGCCACCGATAACAGGGTCTGGAGCCGTAACCGGCCCGGAGACCGACGTCGCGGAACGCGCCCGGCATCCGTCACGGGGCAGTGATGACCGCCTTGCAGCACCGGAACCCCCCGACATTTACTGCTGCTCGTGACAGCCACAGGTCACTGTAGTCAGCGGAAAGCCAGCATAGCGACCCGATTGCCCCGGACCTACCAACCTCCCCGGCCCCACCAGAGCCCGGTCCGCTTCGCCGGCCCGATACGACGGCACGGCAGGTGGCACGACCGGTAGCGCGGCAGGGCCGCCGCCACCGGCTCCTCCTCGGATCGCACGCCGGCAGACCGGGATCGCCAACGGCACCAAGGATTGCCGAATTGTGATAACTCCACAATCCTTAGCAGCCCAACGCTCGATCATGGCTTCTCTCACGACACCGGACGCCGTCGACAGCCGCATCCCGCGACGCCCAGAGGGGGATCATGCTTGCCAAGCCGTCCGAACTGTTCGACCGCGACGCCGAATGGTCCGACTACGGCACATTCGCTCGGTCCTGCCCGACGCGCCCGGGGACGTGAAGCTGCTGCTGTTCTCCCGGTCCGGCTTCACCCCCGCTCTCGCCGCGGACGCCGCCGCGTCATCGGACGTCGAACTGGTCGACCTCACCGCCTCTACACCAGCTCCTGAGCCTCCGGTCGAGTGCCGCTTGCATCCCCCGACCCCAGCC